>NZ_JBHUWW010000036.1:0-56726 GCF_042669755.1 Kitasatospora sp. NPDC057223
GAGGACGACCGTCCTCCCGCCCCCGGGCCGCCGGGCGGGTCAGCCGATCGCGCGCAGGTGGTCGCGGTAGCCGGTGCCGAAGTTGGTCGGCGTGCCGTCGAAGTTGCTGATCAGGGACGGGCCGGAGCCGCAGTCCCAGGTGTTCCAGGTCCAGCCGAGGTAGGACAGCTTCTTGGCGTCCAGCCAGGACATCACCTGGTCGATGAAGCCGTGGGCGCAGTCGTTCTCGCCGATCTCGCCGGCCATCAGCGGCACCTGGGCGGCCACGGGGGACAGGGTGGAGTCGAAGCAGGCCACCGTGGAGCAGGTGTTGAAGTTGTACACGTGCCAGGCCGCGCCGAGGTTGCCGGTCGGGTCCACCGGCTTGTGGGCGAGCCACTGGCCGAGGTCGTTGGAGTAGGCGAGCCCGCCGAGCAGGATGACGTTCTTGGCGCCGGTCGCGCGGACGGTGTTGACCAGCGTCTGCATGCCGCTGACCGGGTAGGAGATGCCGGGGCAGGCGCTGCCGCCGTCACGCCAGCAGAGCCAGGCCTGGGCGACGGTGGACACGGCGCGGTCCGGGTAGGGCTCGTTGAACAGGTCGAAGACGATCGAGTTGTCGCTCTTGAAGGTGTCAGCGACGGAGGTCCAGAACGGGACGGCCTCGGCGCCGGGCATCGGCTTCTGGCAGGTGGCGTTCACGTCGGAGCAGCCTGCGGAGTTGCCGGTGTAGAGGCCGTGGCTCCAGTGCATCTCGACGATCGGGGTGATGCCGTTCGTGCGCAGGGCGTCGACCCAGCTCTTGATCGCGGCACGGTAGTTGGCGCCGCCGTACTCGGGCTTGACGTTGGACGCGCCGAGCCAGCAGTCCTCGTTGAGCGGGACGCGGACGGCGTTGACCTTCCAGCTCTTGATCGCCGCGATGGAGGCGGCGTCGACCGGGCCGTCGAAGAAGCCGTAGCCCTGGACGCACATGAACTCGGTCCCGGAGCGGTTGACCCCGTGCAGGGTCACGGTCTTGCCGGCGGCGTCGGCCAGGGTGTTGCCGACCACGTGCAGGGCGGGGGCGTTGCCGCTCGCGGTGGGTGTCGCGGTCGCGGTGGGCGTGGCGGTGGCCGTCGGCGACGCGGTCGCCGAGGGGCTTGCCGTCGCCGAGGGGCTGGCGCTGGCGGTCGGGCTGGCCGTGGCGGTCGGCGAGGCGGTGGCCGAGGGGCTGGCCGAAGGACTCGCGGCGGCGCCGGTGCAGCTCACGCCGTTGACGGCGAACGCGGTCGGGGCCGCGTTGGTGCCGCTGTAGGCGAAGTTGGCTCCGGCGCTGACCGAACCGCCGGGGTTGATGGTCCCGTTCCAGGACAGGTTGGTCACGGTGACGTTCTTGCCGGACTGTGCCCAGGTGCCGCTCCAGCCGCTGCCGGAGAGGGTCTGGTTGCCGGAGTACGCGTAGCTGAGCGTCCAGCCGTTGATCGCGGCGGTGCCCTTGTTGTTGACGGCGACGTTGGCGGTGAAGCCACTGCCCCAGTCGTTGGTGGTGTAGTCGACGGTGCAGGCGGTGGTGGCGGCCGCGGCGCTGCCGGGGCCGATCAGGGTGAGCGTGGCGGCGGCGGCCGCGGCCAGCGCGGACCCCATCGCCAGGGCTTTTCTACGGACGGACATGGGTGGCTCCTAGCGGGGGAAGATCGCGTCATTTCATGGGCGCGCTCCCACAGGCCCGACAGGGAAGATAGCGACCGACGCCTGTCATGACAATGCGTCATGCCGTATGACTTCGGGTTTAGCCGTCCAACAGGGAAGTCTTGGGTGTTCTCGCGCACCCCCTTGACACCTCCCGTAACCGGTCCGATTCTTGGGAGCGCTCCCACAGTGCCGGGTCCGATCCCACTCGGAACGACCCGCAGTCCCCCACCGCTCCACCCAAGGTCTCGTGAGCAGAGTGCCTGTTCCGCAGGCTGCGGTGCTCGCGAAAGCAAGGCAAGGACAGCAAGGACAGCAAGGCAAGGACAAGCAAGGCAAGGACCCGCTTCCCCCCACCTCATGGAGCTCGTCTTGTCACCTCCCACCCTGCACTCCCGCACGCCCGGAAGGCGTCTCACCGGTTCCCTCGGTGTCTCGCTCGCCCTGCTCGCCACGGGCCTGACCACCGCCGTCGGCACACCGGCCTCGGCTGCCGCCCTCCAGTGCACCGTCGACTACACCACCAACGACTGGGGCAGTGGCTTCACCGCCAACGTCGCCGTCAACAACAAGGGCACCGCCGCGATCAACGGCTGGACGCTCAGCTACGCGTACTCCGGCAACCAGACCCTCTCCGGCAGCGGCTGGAGCGGCACCTGGGCACAGTCCGGCAAGAACGTCACCGTGACCAACCTGTCCTGGAACGGGACCATCAACCCCGGCGGTTCGGTCAGCGCCGGAGCCAACTTCGCCTACAGCGGCACCAACGCGGCCCCGACCGCGTTCGCCGTCAACGGCGTGAGCTGCACCGGCGCCCACGCGGCGCCCGTCACCACGCTCACCAGCCCGGCCCCCGGGTCGAGTTACGCCGCCGGCGCGAGCGTGCCGATCGCCGCGACCGCCTCGGCGTCCGACGGTGCGACCATCAGCAAGGTGGAGTTCTACGACAACACCACCCTGCTGGGCACCGACACCACGGCTCCGTACAGCTTCACCTGGACGGGGGCGGCCGCCGGCAGCCACTCGGTCTACGCGAAGTCGTACGACAGCACGGGTGCGACCGGGGAGTCCGCCCCGGCGGGCATCACGGTGGCGGCCGGTCCGGCCATCTCGGCCGTTCCCACGGCGGTCTCGGTGGCGCAGGGCAAGACCGGGACCTTCGCGCTGAAGCTCTCGGCGCAGCCGACGGCGAACGTCACCGTCACCACCGCCCGCACCTCCGGCAACACCGGCCTGTCCGTCACCGGTGGCGCGAGCCTGACCTTCACCCCGGCCAACTGGGCGACCGCGCAGACCGTCACGCTGACCGCCGACGCGGCCGGCACCGGTGCGGCGACCTTCACCTCGACCGCGCCCGGGTACACCTCCTCGGCCGTCACGGTGACCGAACTGGCCGCCGCCAGCGGGGTCTACAACGACCGGTTCCTGCAGCTGTACAACAAGATCAAGGACCCGGCGAACGGCTACTTCTCACCCGAGGGCATCCCCTACCACTCGGTGGAGACGCTGCTCGTCGAGGCGCCGGACCAGGGCCACGAGACGACCTCGGAGGCGTACAGCTACCTGCTCTGGCTGGAGGCCCAGTACGGCCGGGTCACCAAGGACTGGACGAAGTTCAACTCGGCGTGGACGCTCATGGAAACGTACATGATCCCCACCCACGCCGATCAGCCCACCAACAGCTTCTACAACGCGTCGAAGCCCGCCACCTACGCCCCCGAGCGCCCGCTGCCGAGCGACTACCCCGCTCAGCTGGACACCTCGGTGACGGCTGGTCAGGACCCGATCGCGGCCGAACTGACCAGTACCTACGGCACCAGTGACATCTACGGCATGCACTGGCTGCAGGACGTCGACAATGTGTACGGCTACGGCAACTCGCCCGGCAAGTGCGAGGCGGGGCCGACCGACACCGGCCCGTCGTACATCAACACCTACCAGCGCGGTGCGCAGGAGTCGGTGTGGGAGACCATCCCGCAGCCGACCTGCGACAAGTTCGCCTACGGTGGCAAGAACGGCTACCTGGACCTGTTCGTGAAGGACACCTCGTACGCCAAGCAGTGGAAGTACACCGACGCGCCGGACGCCGATGCCCGTGCCATCCAGGCCGCCTACTGGGCGGACACCTGGGCCAAGGCGCAGGGCAACGGTGCCACCGTGGCGACCACCGTCGCCAAGGCCGGCAAGATGGGTGACTACCTGCGCTACGCCATGTACGACAAGTACTTCAAGAAGATCGGCAACTGCACCGGGCCGAGCACCTGCGCGGCGGGCTCCGGCAAGGACTCCTCGCACTACCTGCTCTCCTGGTACTACGCCTGGGGCGGTGCGAGCGACACCAGTGCCGGCTGGTCCTGGCGGATCGGCGACAGTGCCGCGCACGGCGGCTACCAGAACCCGATGGCGGCCTACGCCCTGGTGAACGACGCGGCGCTGGCGCCCAAGTCGGCCACCGGCAAGACGGACTGGACGACCAGCCTGGGCCGGCAGATGGAGTTCATCCAGTGGCTGCAGTCCAGCGAGGGCGCCATCTCCGGTGGTGCGACCAACAGCTGGGAGGGCAGCTACGCCACCCCGCCGACCGGTACGCCGACTTTCTACGGGATGTACTACGACGAGGCGCCGGTCTACCACGACCCGCCGAGCAACCAGTGGTTCGGCTTCCAGGCCTGGGGCATGGAGCGGGTCGCGGAGTACTACTACGCGAGCGGTGACGCCAAGGCCAAGGCCGTGCTGGACAAGTGGGTGACCTGGGCGCTGTCCAAGACCACCTTCAGTGCGGACGGCAGCTACCAGATCCCGTCCACGCTCGCCTGGACCGGCAAGCCCGACACCTGGAACGCGACCACGCCGGGCGCCAACACCGGCCTGCACGTGAACGTGGTCGACTACACCAAGGACGTCGGCGTGGCGGGTTCGTACGCCAAGCTGCTCTCCTACTACGCGGCGAAGTCCGGCAACACGGCGGCGAAGACGGCCGCGCAGAAGCTGCTGGACGGTATGTGGACCAACAGTCAGGACGCCCTGGGCATCGCGATTCCCGAGACCCGGACGGACTACAGCCGCTTCAACGACTCACTCTCGGTGCCGTCCGGCTGGACGGGCACGATGCCGAACGGTGACGCGGTCAACTCCTCGTCGACCTTCCTCTCGATCCGGTCCTGGTACAAGGCCGACCCGTCCTTCGCCAAGGTGCAGACGTACCTGAACGGCGGGGCCGCTCCGACCTTCACCTACCACCGGTTCTGGGCGCAGGCGGACATCGCGACCGCGATGGCCACCTACGGGGAGCTGTTCAACGCCTGACCGTACCTCCGCAGGACCCACCAATAGCTGGGCGCACGGTCCGACCGACACGGACCGTGCGCCCTTCCTGCGTGGCCGAATTGTGCTGACCGTGTGTCGACCTCTTGCGGAATGCGACACCTGTTCACTAGCGTCCCGATCATTCCCATGGACCTGCCAACCCGTAGGTCCATCTGAAACTCGGGAGGGTCAACCCCTATGAGAGTTCCTCGGATACGCCGGACCCGGACGGCCGTGGTGGCACTCACCCTCGCCACCGCAGGCGCACTCGCGCTGCCGGCCGGTACCGCCGTCGCGGCCGCCCCGGCCGCCGCGGGTACGACCGGACCACTGCTCAGCTACGTGGTCAACACCAAGGCCAACCACGGCCAGGTGCAGAAGGTCGAGCGCGCGATCACGGCCCTCGGCGGCACCGTGGTGTACTCGTACGAACAGATCGGCGTCGTCATCGCCCGGTCCGACGACCCGCAGTTCGCGGCCGGTCTGCGGACGGCCAAGGGTGTCGACTCGGTCGGGGCCAGCCGCACCGCGGGCATCGTCCAGAGCGACGTCGAGACCACCGTCGCCGCCGCCGCGCCCGCCGCCGCCCCGGCGGACGGCAGCGAGCCGCTGGAGGCCAACCAGTGGGACATGCGGCAGATCGGCGTGGACAAGGCCCACGAGCTGTCGCTCGGCAGCCGCGACGTCACCGTCGGCGTGCTGGACTCCGGCATCGAGGCCACCCACGAGGACCTCGCGGCCAACGTGGACGCCTCGCAGTCGGTCTCCTGCATCGACGGCGGGCGGCCGAACACCGACTGGAACGCCTGGCAGCCCACCGCCAGCGACCACGGCACGCACGTCGCGGGCACCATCGCCGCCGCCAAGAACGGCAAGGGCATCGTGGGCATCGCCCCGAACGTCCGGCTCGCCGCCGTCAAGGTCGTCGACGACGGCGGCTTCATCTACCCCGAGTACGCGGTCTGCGGCTTCGTCTGGGCCGGTGAGCACCACTTCAAGGTGACCAACAACAGCTACTACATCGACCCGTGGCTGTTCAACTGCAAGAACGACGCCGACCAGGCGGCCGTGATCACCGCCGTCCGCCGCGCGGTGGCGTTCTCGCAGCGCAACGGTGTGCTGAACGTCGCGGCGGCGGGCAACGAGAACATCGACCTCGCCCACAAGAGCGTCGACACCTCCAGCCCCGACGACACCACGCCGGGCACCCGCCCGGTCGACGCGGACTGCCCCTCGCTGCCGACCGAGCTGCCCGGCGTCGTCGTCACCACCTCGGTGGGCGTCAACGGCGACAAGTCGTACTACTCCAGCTACGGCAAGGGCGTGGCCACGGTGGCCGCCCCCGGCGGTGACTCCCGCTACCAGATCCCGGCGACACCGGACAGGAACGGCCGGGTGCTCTCCACCGTCACCGGTGGCGGGTACGGCTACAAGCAGGGCACCTCGATGGCCTCCCCGCACACCACCGGCGTGGTCGCGCTGCTGGCGAGCACCCACCCGTGGGCGGACCCGGAGGAGCTGACCGAGCTGCTGCTCGACCAGGCCGAGTCGCACGCCTGCCCGTCCGCCCCGTACAACCCGGGCGGCGCCGGTGCGTGGACGGCGACCTGCGAGGGCGGCGAGAACGACAACGGCTTCTACGGCGCCGGCATCGTCAACGCCCAGAAGGCCGTGCAGTGGTGGCGCGGCTGACCGGCTGACCCGCCGTACCCGTGACGTGGGGACATCGCCTCGGGCGGTGTCCCCACGGTGCGTCATACCGGCGCGGATGAGTAGCCGTACTCATGCCGGGTGCCCCGGCGGCGGGCCACCATGGGGGCCGAGCGTACGAGCGGCGGAGGCGGCACATGACGGCACCGACCCGGACGGGGCAGCAGCCCTCCGGACCAGCACCCGTCCCGCGGGCGGGTGACCGGGCCCGCGGGCTCTGGCTGGTAACCGGCTTCGCCTGTCTGCTGGGCGCGGTGGCGATGCTGGTGCCGACGGTCATCGCGGTGCTGGTCAGTGCGGCCTTCATGGCCGGCGACGGCTCCGGCGTCCTGGACGTCCTCGGCCTGCTCCTGCTGCCGGCGGCCGGCCCGGCGGCCGGTCTCGCGCTGGTGGCGGTGGCGCTCGCGGTGCCGGACGTCCGCCGGGCGAACCGGGCCGCGCTGTTCGCGCTGTTCGCCGCGGGACTGCTCTGCGGCACGGCGGTCGAGTGGTTCGGCTGGATCCGGCCGGCCGTGCTCTGAGCCCGGAGCCGGCCGGCGGGCCGGGTCAGTCGAAATGCGCGCGCCCGTCGAACTCCACGGCGGGCTTCCCGTGCAGGTCCGGGACCTGCTGGAGCCAGGCGGGCCGCCCGGCCAGCGAGGCCGCCGCTCGCCGGGCCTCGGCCTCGCGCCGCTCCTCGGGGGTGGCGAAGCCGTCCGGCAGCCAGCCGGCCGAGTCGGCGGCGCGGGCGGCCAGGTGCCGGACGTACGCCTCGCGCAGTTCGGCGGGCGAGGCGAAGCCCGGCTCGTCGGCCAGCCACTCGTCCGGCACCAGGCCGACCACCTCGCGCAGCAGCTCCTCGCCGACCAGGGGCGCGAGCTCGGCGTCGGCGAGCCGCACATCGGGCCGGTAGCCGCCGAGAGCGTGGTTGCTGAGGTCGTAGCGGCGGCCGACCGCGGCGCCGGCGCCCGACCAGCGGTGGTGGAAGACGAGCGCGGCGCCGTTGTCGATCAGCCAGAGCCGGCCGTGCCAGGTCATCAGGTTCGGATTGTGGACGGTGCGGTCGACGTTGGCGGTCAGGGCGTCCAGCCAGACGATCCGCCCGGCCTCTGCCGGGTCGACGTCGATCATGCCGGGCTTGAAGTCGAGGGCGCCGGGGAGGTAGTCCATCCCCAGGTTGAGGCCGCCGCTGGCACGCAGGATGTCCTGGATCTCCGGGTCCGGTTCGTGCGCGGCCACCGCCGGGTCGAAGTCGACCAGCACCAGCGGGGGCACCCGCAGCCCGAGCCGCCGGGCCAGCTCGCCGACGATCACCTCGGCCACCAGCGCCTTGCGCCCCTGCGCGGCACCGGTGAACTTCACCACGTAGGTGCCCAGGTCGTCGGTCTCCACGACGCCGGGTACGGATCCGCCCGCGCGCAGCGGGTCGACATAGCGGACTGCGGTCACCTGATCGAGCACACCGGCCAGCCTAGACCCTCCGCTGATCAGCGCGGGTGAGCGGAATGTCCTCCGGCGGCCGGCCAGGCCTGCGGGCGGGCGCCGCCGCAGCTCGCGGGTCGGGTTTGGCGGCCGGACGCGCCGGTGGTTGGCTTGTGGGGACAACCGGAGCCAAGTCGAGGAGTGCAAGGCCATGGGACAGGTGTACGCCACCACCGAGCGGGTCTACGAGGCGTCCCCCGAGCGGGTGTACGAGGCGCTCGCCGACTACGAGGTGACCCGCCCGAAGCTGCTGCCCGCGCAGTACAGCGAGTACGAGGTGCGGGCGGGCGGCACCGGCGCGGGCACCCAGGTGCACTGGCGGCTGCAGGCCACCGAGAAGCGGGTCCGGGACTGCCTGTTCACCGTCTCGGCGCCGAGCCCGGAGAAGCTCGTGGAGACCGACGCGAACTCCAGCATGGTGATCACCTGGACGGTCTCGGCCGTCGGCGAGGGCAGCACCCGGGTGACCGTCGAGACCACCTGGAAGGGGGCCGGCGGCATCGGCGGCTTCTTCGAGCGGACGTTCGCGCCGAAGGGCCTCAACCGGATCCACGACGAGGTGCTGGCCGGCCTGGCCAAGGCGATCGGCTGACGGTACTTCAGGCCAACCGCCGCGGCGGGTAAGCCCGTTCGATCGGGTCGGACACCCGTGCGGCCGATCGTGCCGTACGGGTGGACGCTGCCACGGGGGAGTGGCGGCGGCCTGCCGGCGGGGTGGCCGGAGCCTAGGCTCGCCGCCGTGCCCATGACGATCCTTCACATCGCCCAGCCCGTCGACGGCGGCGTGGCCCGGGTGCTCGTCGACCTGGTCCGCGGCCAGCAGGAGGCGGGCCACCGGGTGCTGGTGGCCTGCCCACGGGGAGGCAGGCTGGCGGACGGCGCGGCCGCCGCCGGCGCCCTCGTCCAGGACTGGCCGGCCCGGCGGTCGCCCGGCCCGGCGACCGCCGCCGAGGTGTGGCGGCTGCGCCGGATCGTCCGGGGCGCCGCACCGGACGTGCTCCACCTGCACAGTGCCAAGGCCGGGCTGGCCGGCCGGCTGGCCGTGCGCGGCGCCGTGCCGACCGTGTTCCAGCCGCACGCCTGGTCGTTCGCCGCGGTCGAGGGCCCGGTGGCCGCGGCGACCCTGCGCTGGGAGCGGTACGCGGCCCGCTGGGCGGCCCGGGTGCTCTGTGTCAGCGATCAGGAGCGGCAGGACGGCGAGGCGGCCGGCGTCCGTGCCGCCTGGGCGGTCGTCCCGAACGGGGTGGACACCGCCCACTACGCGCCCGCCGAGCGGCGCGCGGCCCGGATGTCGCTCGGGCTGGACCTGGAGGCGCCGCTCGCGGTCTGCGTCGGCCGGCTCTGCCGGCAGAAGGGCCAGGACGTCTTGCTGGCGGCCTGGCCCGAGGTGCTGCGGCGGGTGCCCGCGGCCCGCCTCGCGCTGGTCGGCGGCGGCCCGGACGAGGCCGTGATCGCTTCGACCGTACGGGAGTTGGCCGCGCCGTCCGGGGTGCGGCTGGCGGGGGACGTGCCGGACCCGCGGCCCTGGCTGGCGGCGGCCGACCTGGTGGTGCTGCCGTCGCGCTGGGAGGGGATGGCGCTCGCGCCGCTGGAGGCGATGGCGTCCGGGCGGCCCGTGCTGCTGACCGACGTGCCGGGTGCCCGGGAGTGCCTGCCGCCGCAGGAGCGGGTGCGCGGGGTGGTGCCGGCCGGGGACCCGGCGGCGCTCGCCGTCGGGATGGCGCGGGCCCTGGCAGATCCGATCGAATGCGAACGGCGCGGATCGGTCGCGCGTGATCATCTGGAGCGCTGCCACGACGTGCGCGCCGTGGTCGAGCAGGTCGACGAGCTGTACCGGACTGTTGTGCGGACGGGCCGGGCGCCGGCGGCAGCCGGGCGCGGGGACGGCCGTGTCCCGGGGCGGATCTGATCGTTTTACCAGCCGTGAATGCTCGCTGCCAGGGTGCTGCCGTATTCGCACCTCAACCGAATAGGACGAGGCGTCAAGTCGGAAATTCCTATTAATGGGCGGGTGGAATGAAGTGGCACGTCAACTTCCGGGAAACAAGCCAGCGTTCGGTACTGTCTGAATTTGCCTGCTTCGTTTCCTTTCGCCACGACATTCTGCGAGAAATGCCGGAAGTCGTTCGCGGCAGCAGGTACTACCCGGACCGCGCCCAGCGTGCCGGGAGCGCGGCGCCAGGCCATTCGGCGCCGCACTCCCGACGACACGGGCACACAACAGGGGAGTTCGTGCGCTGATGAGCATTGACCACGAGAGCGTGCCGAGGGCGGGCCGGCCGCTGCCCGGCGGCCGCCGGCCCGCCACCGGAGTCCTGGACCGGCCCGCCGCCGCGCAGGCCCGCTGCGCACCGGCGATCGGCCGCCACCGCCGCCCGTTCCGCTCCCGACTCGCCCTGCCGGCCGGTCTGGTCACCGTCGACGTCCTCGCGCTGGGCGGCGCGACGCTGCTCAGCACCACCACCCTGGGCACCGCCGGCCGCGCCCACCCGCTGCTCGGCATCGCCACCCTGCTGCCGCTGCTGCTCGCGCTCAACCTCGCCGGCGGCCTCTACCGCACCCGGCTCACCCTCTCCGTCCTCGACGAACTCCCGGCCCTGACCGCCCGGTCCGTCGTCGCCACCGCCTTCGCCGTCACCCTGGCGGGCTGCCTCGACGGCCACTGGCCGGGCCGCGGCACCGCCACCCCGCTGCGGCTGCTCACCCTGCTCGCCGTCTTCCTGCTGCTCGACACCCTGGGCCGCGCCCTCGCCTACCGCCTGGTCCGCCGGGCCCGCCGCCGGCGCCCCAGCCCCGTGCTGCTGCTCGGCGCCGGCCAGCTGGGCCAGCGCGTCGCCGCCGCCCTCACCGAGCGCCGCGAGTACGGCCTGCGGCCGGTCGGCTTCCTCGACCCCGACCCGGTGCTGCTGGCCGGCAGCACCGGGCTGCCCGTCCTCGGCGGCCGCGAGGTGCTGGAGCGGGAAGTCCGCCGCCACCGCGTGCACCACGTCGTCGCCACCGAGGGCGCGGCCGACGAGGGCGAGACCGCGGCCGCGCTGCGCGACGCCGCCCGCCTCGGCTGCCAGGTCTGGCTGGTCCCCGCGCTGCGCGAGTACGGCTCCGTCGAGGCCGGCCCCGGCCGGCGCGGCGGCGACCACCTCTGGGGCTACCCCTGCCTGCGGATCGGCCGCCCCGCGATGCGCCGCCCCGGCTGGCCCGCCAAGCGCGCCCTGGACATCACCGCCGCCGCCCTCGGCCTGCTCGCCCTCGCCCCGGTGCTCGCCGCCTGCGCGCTCGCCGTCCGCTTCGACACCGGCCCGGGCGTGCTGTTCCGCCAGCAGCGCACCGGGCTCGACGGCAAGGCCTTCACCCTGCTCAAGTTCCGCACCCTGCGGCCCAACAACGAGCACGAGTCGGCGACCCGCTGGAACATCTCGCAGGACCACCGGATGGGCGCCGTCGGCCGGCTGATGCGCCGCAGCTCGCTCGACGAACTGCCGCAGCTGTGGAACATCCTGCGCGGCGACATGAGCCTGGTCGGGCCCCGCCCCGAGCGCCCGTACTTCGTGATGCGCTTCGGCCAGGCCTACCCCGAGTACGCCGACCGGCACCGCGTCCCGGTCGGCCTGACCGGCCTCGCCCAGGCCAACGGCCTGCGCGGGGACACCTCCATCGAGGACCGCGCCCGCTTCGACAACCGCTACATCGAGAGCTGGAGCCTCTGGCAGGACGTCAAGCTCCTGCTCCGCACCGCCGCCCTGATGCTCCACCCGGACGGAAGCTGACGCCGTGGCCCTCACCCTTCCCGCCGCCGCCCGTCCGGCCCCGGCCTTACAGCGGGCCGGGGCGCTGCTGGCAGCCCGGCCCAGCCTGCTCGCCGCCGCCACCGTGCTGCTGGTGTGCGTACCGACCGGCGAGAAGGACGTCGCCGCCGCCGTCCACATCACCCCCGCCGACCTCGCCTCGCTCGCCCTGGTCGCCCTCACCGCGCTCGACCTGCTGCGCGGCCGCACCCCCGTCCTGAGCCGGACGGTCTGTTCGATCTTCGCCGCCGTCGTGTTCGCCGCCGCCGTCGCCACCGTCGGCTCGATCGACCCGGCGGCCAGCCTGACCGGCTTCGTCCGGCTGAGCCAGGTCTTCGTCCTCGTCCCCGCCGCCGTGCTCTGCTCACTGCGGGACGAGACCGACCGGCGGCTGATCCTCGGCTCCTTCGTCGCGGCCGCGCTGCTCCAGGGCGTGGTCGGCGCCGACCAGTACCTGACCCGCACCGGCGCCTCCTACACCGGTCAGCCGATCAGGGCGGTCGGCACCTTCGGCGCGCTGGACATCATGGCGATGTCCAGCGTGGTGAGCTACGGCCTGCTCAGCGCGCTGGCGCTGGCCCTGGCCGAGCGCCGCCCCGGCGGCAGCCGGCGGCTGCGCCGGGCGATGTACGCGGCGGCCGCCTTCCTGGTGTTCCCGCTGGCGGTCTCCTTCAGCCGGGGCAGCTGGATCGCCACCGGCATCGCGGCCGCCGTCCTGCTGCTGCGCGCGGACGCCCGGCTGGCCGTCCGCAGCGCGCTGGTGACGGCCGCCGCCGCCGTGGTCCTGATCGGCGGCCTCGGCCTGGGGGCCTCCGGCGTGACGGCCCGGCTGACCAGCATCGGCTCCGTCTCGGCGGCTCCCGACCACTCGGTGAGCGACCGCTACGACCTGTGGTCCACCGCGCGGCAGATCTGGCAGGACCACCCGGCGACCGGCGCCGGCCCCAAGGCCTTCCAGCAACTACGCGACAGTCACGCCCCGTTGAGGCTCTCCTCGGGCAGCGACGCGGAGGACGCGGGCCTCAAGTTCCAGCGCGAACCGCTGCTCTCCCCGCACAACATGTACCTCCTGGTGCTCAGCGAGCAGGGCCTGATCGGGATGGTCGCCTACGCGGCGCTCTTCCTCGGCCTGCTGCTGGGCTGCCTGCGACGGGCAAGCGGCGCCGGGGCGGCCGCCCTCGCGCTGCTCGTCTGGGTGATGGTCGACTTCCTGTACGCGGACATCGGCGGCACCACCACGGTGCTGACCTCCGTCGTCCTGGGCCTCGCCGCCCGCACCGCGCTGCCCGCCCGCACGGACCTGCCCGCCGGTCCGCCGGCCGAACCGGCCGGGGCGGCCCGGAGATGAGTACCGAACAGCCCGCCCGCACCGCCCCGCCACCGCTCCCGGCCGCCCGCACCGCCCCGGACGCCCCGCCGGGGGCCGACCCCGCACCCGGCACGGAGCCACCGCCCGGCCGGCCCCGGCGCGGCTTCATGGCCAAGGCGTTCGGGGTCACCGCGCTGCTCAGCGCGGCCGGTTCGGC
Organism: Kitasatospora sp. NPDC057223; assembly: GCF_042669755.1. Lineage (NCBI taxonomy): Bacteria > Bacillati > Actinomycetota > Actinomycetes > Kitasatosporales > Streptomycetaceae > Kitasatospora > Kitasatospora sp. NPDC057223. Next base: position 13,436 of record NZ_JBHUWW010000036.1, read on the forward strand.
CCTCGGGCTGTTCCGCGACCTGCTGCTCGCCCGCTACTTCGGCGCCAACCAGGGCACCGACGCCTTCCTGGTCGCCTGGACGGTGCCCGAGACGGCGGCGCCGCTGCTGATCGAGGACGCGATGGCCTTCCTGATGGTGCCCGCCTTCAGCCTGGCCCTCGTCCTGCGCGAGGAGGACCCGGACGGACCCGACCCGGTACGGCAGTTGGTGCGCGCCACGATGCCCTGGCTGCTGGCCGCGCTGTGCGCGCTGTCGCTCGGCGCCGCGCTCGGCGCCCCCCAGCTGGTCGAGCTGCTGGCCCCCGGGCTGCCCGACCCGGGCCTCGCCGTCACCTGCACCCGGATCACCGCGCTCACCATCCTGCCCTTCGGTGTGGCCGGCTACCTCGGCTCCGCGCTGCGCGCGCACCACGACTTCACCGCCCCGGCGGGCATCTACGTCGTCTACAACCTCGGCATCCTGGCCGTGCTGCTGAGCGCGAACGCGGTCTGGGGCGTCCGCTCGGCCGCCGTCGGCGTCGCGGTCGGCAGCCTGCTGATGGCCGCCCTGCTGGCCGGCCCGTTCGCCCGCCGGCTGCGCGCCGGCCGGCCCGCCCGGCGCCCGGCTGCGGGCAGCCCGGCGGCCGGCCGCCGGCTGGTGCTGATCCCGCTCGCGATACTCCCCGTCGCGGTCTTCACCCTCACCCGCCAGGCGCAGGTCTTCATCGAGCGCTACCTCGGCTCCGGCCTGCCGCCCGGCACCATCTCGCACCTCAACTACGCCGCCAAGGTGTCCCAACTGGCCATGACGGCGGCCATCCTGATCTGTACGGTGACCTTCCCGCTGGTGGCCAGGGCGCTCGCGGCGGGCGACCTCGTCACGGCCAGGAACCGGGTGGAGAAGGACCTCGGCCAGGCCGCCGCCGTCGTCCTGGTCGGCACCGCGTTCCTGATGGCCTGCGCGCCCTCGGTGGTCGCGCTGCTCTTCGAACGCGGCGCCTTCGGAGCGCAGGACACCGCCGCCACCGCCGCCGTGATCCGGGTCTACAGCGTCGGCCTGCCGGCCCAGGCGCTGATCGGCGTGATGGTCCGCCCGTACTTCTCGGTCCGCCCGGTGGTCCGCCGGGCGGACGACCCGGGGGCGGACGGCGGCGGCCGCAGCCTGCTCGACTGGTACCCCGCCGCCGCGATGGTGCTCGGTCTGGGCGTCACGATCGCCGTCGGACTGCTCGCCACCCCCGGCTACGGCGCCCTCGGCCTCGCCGCGGGCAACGCGGCCGGCATCACCACGACCGCCGCCCTGCTGCTGCGCGGGCTGCTGCTGCGCGGCATCGCGGTCCGGGTGCCGAAGGTGCTCGGCGGCCAGGCCCGGCTGCTCGCCGCCGCCGTCGGCGCGGCGGGCGCCGGCGCCTTCACGGCCGGGCTGCCGGCCGACCCCCTGCTCTCGACGCTGCTCGGGGGCGTCACCGTGGCGCTGGTCTTCGCCGCGCTCGGCGCGGGCCTCGGCGCCGCCGAGGTGCGGGGTCCCGTTCTCTCCGTCGTCCGGGCACTGTGCCCGCCAACCGTCGCCGATGAAGGGAAGCTGCCCCATGGACGCTGAACGGGGCCCTGTCCGCTCGGTCCTGTCAGGTGCGCGCCGTCGCTCCGCCGCCGCACCGCAGGCCGTACCGGACGGCCGGAGCCCGAGCCCGGCCCGCCGGCCGCTGCCCTACCCGCGGCGGCCCGTGGCGGCCGAGCCGTGGGACGGCCCGCCGACGGCGCCGTGGATCCTGATGTACCACTCGGTCGCCGTCGAGGAGGAGGATCCGTACCTGCTCACGGTCAGCCCCGAACGCTTCGCCGAACAGATGGACTGGCTGCACCGGCGCGGCCGGCGCGGCGTCTCCACCCGGGAGCTGATGCGGGCCGAGGCCGCGGGCCGGGCCGAGCGGCTGGTCGGCCTCACCTTCGACGACGGCTACGCCGACTTCGCGCGGCACGCCGTCCCGATCCTGCAGCACTACGGCTTCACCGCCACCGCCTACGTGGTCGCCGACCTGCTCGGCCGGGACAACGACTGGGACACCGAGGGCCCCCGCAAGAAGCTGCTGACCGTCCGCGAGGTCTCCGAACTGGCCGCCGCCGGCTGGGAGATCGGCTCGCACGGCCTCGGCCACCAGGCCCTGCCCGGCCTGCCCGCCGACCTGCTCGCCACCCAGACCCGGGAGAGCCGCCGGGCCCTGGAGGACGTCGTCGGCGGCCCGGTCACCGGCTTCTGCTACCCGTACGGCGCCGTCGACCTGCCCGCCGCCCTCGCCGTCCGCGACGCCGGCTACGACCACGCCTGCGCGATCGCGCACTCCCCGCTGACCGGCCGCTACGCCCTGCCGCGCTGCTACGTCGGCGACCGGGACGGCAGCTGGCGGCTGCGCGCCAAGCGCGGCCGGCACCGCCTGCGCGACACCGTCACCGAACTGCGCCGCAGCATGCCGGCCGCCCGCCGGTGGTCGTCCCGATGAGGGTGCTGCACATCGTCACCGGCCTGGCCTCCGGCGGGGCGGAACGCCAACTCCTCCTGACGGTACGGAACCTGCCCGCGCACCAGCACTGCGAGGTGGTCGCGCTGACCAACCCGGGCACGGTCGCCGCCGCCCTGCGGGCGGAGGGCGTCACCGTCCACGACCTCGCGATGCGCGGCAACCGCGACCTCGGCGCACTGCCCCGGCTGGTCCGGCTGATCCGGGCCGGCGGCTTCGACCTGGTGCACACCCACCTGTACCGGGCCGGGCTGTACGGCCGGCTGGCGGCCCGGCTGGCCGGGGTCCGCGCGGTGGTCGCCACCGAGCACTCGCTGCACCCCGGCGTGATCGAGGGCCGCCCGGTGACGGCCGGCGTCAAGGGCCTGTACCTGGCCGCCGAACGCCTCGGCCGCAGCACCGTCGCCGTCTCCCGGCAGGTGGAACGCACCCTGCACGACTGGGGGGTGCCGCCGGGCCGGGTGGAGCTGATCCCGAACGGCATCGACGCGGCCCGCTACAGCTGGCCGCCCGCCCGGCGGGCCGGGATCCGCGACCGGGTGCGGGCCGAACTCGGCCTGCCGCAGGACGGCTGGGTGATCGGCGCCGTGGGCCGGCTGGTGCCGGGCAAGCGTTTCGACGTCCTGCTGGACGCGCTGCGCGAGCTGGACGGTCCGGCGGGCACGCGGCCCTGGCTCGTGGTGATCGGCGACGGCCCCGAGCGGGCCGCCCTGGAGCGCCGGGCCGAGCGGCTGGGCGTCCGCGCCCGGCTGGTGCTCACCGGGGAGCGCGACGACGTACCCGAACTGCTCACCGCGCTGGACGTGCTGGCCGCCCCGTCGACCGAGGAGACCTTCGGCCTGGGGGTGCTGGAGGGGCTGGCCGCGGGCCTGCCCGTCCGGTACAGCGCCTGCCCGGCCCTGGAGGAACTGCCGGCCGACGCCGCGCCCGGCGCCCGCCGGGTTCCCTCGGACGCCCGGTCCTACGCGGCGGCCCTGTCCGACCTGTACGGGTGGCGCGGCGGCGGTCCGGCCGCCCAGCCGCCCGCCGTCGCCCGCTACGACATCGCCCGGGCGGCCGCCTGCCTGGGTGCCCTCTACGACCGCCTGGTGCCCGCGCGGCGCTGAGCGCCCGTACCCGGCTGTACCGCCCCGAAGTCCTACCGAGGAGATCCGAATGTCCGAACTGCGCCAGAGCGCTCGCCAACTGGCCCGCCGCTGGTGGCCGGTGGCCCTCGCGGTGCCGCTGGGCGCCGTGGCCGGGGCCGGCTACGCCGCCGTCGCGCACCCGGTGTACGCCGCCAACTCCTACGTGGTGGTGGTGCCGCAGAACCCGGGGGAGGGAGCGACCGCCGTCAACTTCGCCCAGGCGTACGGCCGGCTGGCCGGGCAGCCGCAGGTCCTCGCCGGGGCCGCGACGGTGACCGGCCGCACCATCTCCGCGCTGGAGGCGCTGGTGCACGGCACCACCTCGCCGGACGCGCCGGTGATCGAGATCACCGGCACCGGGCCGAAGCCGGCGGACGCCGTGCGGTCGGCCGACGCGGTGGCGAAGTCGCTGGTGGCGTTCGCGAACACGAGCAGCGCGGAGACCGGCGTCAGGCTCGTCCCGCTGGCCGCCGCCGCCGAGCCGGAGCAGCCGACCACGCCGTCCGGGCAGCTCGACGTGGCGGTCGGCGGCGCGGCGGGCGTCCTGATCGGCGCCCTGGTGATGATGACCCGCCGCCGCGGCGACCAGCCGGTGGCCGCCCCGGCCCCCGTGGTGCCCGCGCCCGCCGCCCCGGCCGCGCCCGTCGCGCCGGAGCAGGCCGATGCCAGGGGGACCGTCCGCGCCGGGAGTACCCGATGACCGCCGACGTCGCGGCGGCGGGCCTGCCCGCACAGGCGTCGGCCCCGCGCTGGACGGCCGAGATCCGCCGGGACGACGAGGCGATCGCCGAACTCGCCGCGGAGTGGGACGACCTGGCCGCCCGCTGCCGGATGGCCACCTCGTTCCAGTCCGCCGCCTGGCAGGCGTCCTGGTGGCGCAGCTACGGGCGGCCGGGCGCCCTGGTGGTGGTGCTGGTCCGCCGGGACGGCCGGCTGGTCGGCGCGGGGGCGTTCCAGCGCGGCTGCAACCCGCTCGGCGGCCTCAGCGGCTCGCTGAGCGGCCTCGGCGGCGGGTTGATCGACTTCACCGACGTGCTGCTCGACGACTCCTGCGCGGAGCGCGCCGCCGCGGAGTTCGCCGCCGTGCTCCCGCTGTCGCGGCCCTGGCACACGCTGGACCTGCGCGAGGTGCACCCGGAGGCGGCCGTCCAACTGGTGTTCGAGCAGTGGCGGGGGCGCCGGAGCCGCCTGGAGGACTCGCTCTGCCAGTACCTGCCCGCCGTCCCGATGGAGCAGTTGCTCAAGCGGCTGCCGGGCAGGACGGCCCAGCGCAGCCGGGTGAAGCTGCGCCGGATCGCCGAGTCGGGCGTGGAGGTGCGCACGACCGCGCCCGAGGAGGTGCCGGAGGCGATCGCCGGGCTGCTGCGGCTGCACTTCCTGCAGTGGCAGGACCGCGGGGTGACACCGGAGCACCGCACCGAGCGGTTCGCCCGGCACCTCACCGACTCCACCACCGGCCTGGTCGCGGGCGGCCGCGCCGCCGTCCACCAGTACTGGCTGGACGGGGAGCTGGTCGCGGTGAACCTGGTGCTGCTGGCCCCGGTGTTCGGCGGCCTCTACCTCTACGGTGCGCACCCGGCGCTGCGTGAGCGGCTGGACATCGCGGGCCTGCTGTTCGGCGCCGCGCTGGACGAGGTGGTCGGCGCCGGAATCCCGGTGCTCAGCCTGCTGCGCGGCCAGGAGCCGTACAAGCAGCGCTGGCGCCCGGACGCGACGGCCAACCAGCGCCTGCTGCTGGGCCCCGGCCGGGTGGCCCCGGGTGTGGCCGCGCTGCTGCTCGGCGCCAGGGCCCGGCAGAGCGCCGTGCACCTGCTGCGGACGCGGCTGCCGCGCCTGAAGGAGGCCCTAGCGGCCCGCCGCCGGAGCTGACGGCGAGGCCTTCGCCACCGGCGGTGAGGGCGGTGAAGGCGGCGAGGACGAGGCCGGCGCCGCCGGGGCGGGCCCGGCCCCGGCCGGGGCGCCTTTCGAGCCGGCCATCAACTGCTTGAAGACCGCGCTGGACCTCGGGTTCCGGTCGCACCCCCAGAAGCCGTGCGGGCAGTAGTCCGTCACGGTCTGGTAGAGCGTGTCGTGGGTGCGCATCCACTCCACCATCCGCCGGACGTACTCCGGGTTGTCGCCGTTCCTGAACAGGCCCCACTCGGGGTACGACACCGGCTTGCCGCGCCGGGCCGCGAACTCGACCTGGTCCTGCAGTCCGTACGGCTCGGAGACGTAGCTGTCGAAGGTGGCGCCGGCCGGCTGGTCGTAGCTGTCCATCCCGATGATGTCGACCACGTCGTCGCCGGGGTAGCAGCGTGTCCAGGCGATGGCGTCCAGGCCCCGGTTGGGGGTGAAGTCGAAGCGGAACCGCTGCCCGGGCACCGATCGCATCACCTCGACGATCCGGCGCCAGTAGGCCTTCCAGGCGGTCGGGTCGGGTTTGCAGCGGTGGGTGTAGGTGGTGCCGTTCATCTCCCAGCCGGGGGTGAGGACGGTGTCGTTGCCGCCCAGCGCGACCAGTTTCCGGGCGAGTTTGAGGAAGTGCTGGTCGAAGTCGCCGCGGGCGCCCTGGGCGAGCAGTTTCGCCACCTGGTCGTCGGGGACGGCGGCCTCGTTGGGCACCAGCATCGGCACGCCGAGCACGAGCGTGCGGGCCGGGTCGGCGAGCCGCCACTGCGACCAGAGCCCGAGCACGACCGGCTCGCCCTCGACGTCGGCCCAGGTGTTCCCGGCCAGGTAGGTGTGGCCGACCTGGAGATTGGCGTTGCCGAGCCACTGCGCGTAGCGGCCGATCTGCGGGATGTACCGGTCCCAGGAGCCGACGAACGCGCCGAACGCCGGTTCGTGCCTGGGCCGCTGGACGACGGGCCGGGGCGCGGCGCCGCGCGGCGCGCTCTCGTCGGCGGAGAGCGCGGCCTGCCGCTCGCGCTGGCCGGGCGGTGCCCCGGCCGGGACGCTCGCGGTGGCCAGCAACAGCAGCAGCGCGGCGGAGCCCAGGGTCAGGCGGCCGAATCGCATGGTGTCTCCTCTGGGCGTCACGACCGGGATCGGCTCGGGCCCGCGATTCCGACAGTAGGGCCACAATCCGACGGTAAGCCGACAAGACGTCAGAAATGCCGAAATTCACCCTGAAGTGGACGCTGTTCGAGCGTTGTGCGCCCGGCGGACGGCTGCGGGGCCGGCCGGCCCCGCAGGGTCCGGAGCCGCCGGGGCCGCCGGCCGGCATCTGTGTACCACCTCTGTAACAGTCCGCAGTCGCGCCCGGGTCGTACGGCAACGGCCCCGGCGGCGCCGCGCCCGTGCGGCGACACCCCCGACAGCGCAGGTCGGCGGGCGGTCGCGGCGAGCCCTCGCCAGGCGGCCGAAAACGCGTCCGGGAGGCGGACCACCGGGGATGTCCGGCTGACTCGCGGGGGCAACGGCAGGTACGCTCCGCCCGTGTCCTGGAAGCCGCTGCGTGTCCTCACCCCCCGATCGGTCCTCCCTGCCCTGGCAGTCCTGCTGGTGCTCGGAGCGGGCGCTGCCGCGCACGCGAACAAGCCGGTTCCGTTCGGCGACCGGGTGGCCGAGCCCGGCGGCGCGGACGCCAGCCCGGTGACCGCGCAGTCCCTGGACACGGCCGGCCTGGAGCTCAAGGTGGGCCCCGGCCTGGAGGCGTACGACCCGGCGACCGGCGAGCACGCCTGGTCCTACCGCCGGGAGGGCGCGACCGCGCTGTACCTGGCGATGGCCGGGGAGAGCGCCGTGGTGCTCTGGGACGACGGCCTGGTCACCTCCGTCCGGCCGTCCGACCACGAGGTGCGCTGGCACCGCGCGGTGCCGGGGCTCGCGGACTGGCTGCGCGGCGACGGGGAGCCGGGCGCCGACAAGCGGACCGAGGCGCAGCGCAAGCAGTTCGCGGTGGACCGTGCCTCCAAGGCCCTCTACACCGTGCCCGAGGCCTCGCCCTGGGTGGCCGTCGTGACGCCGGGGCTGACCATGGGCTTCCGCGATGCCGACGGTGATCTGCGTTACAACTCCAGCCCGGCCGGCAACTGCGTCTACGACCCGCTGCGGACGGTCCGGACGGACTACGCGGTGCTCGTCCCGCGCAGCTGCACGGCGGGCAGCGGCAACGGGCACTCGCCGTCCGGCGGGGTCACCGGGTTCCGCCTGGACAGCACCGGCTGGCAGCTGGCCACCGGCCCGGGCGTGGTGATGCGGGCCCTGGACGGGCAGCGGGTGCAGATCGACGACGGCCCGATCGTGGGCAGCCGGGTCTTCGACACCAGGGCGGCCGCGCCGGAGTCGGCCTGCGGGAGTGCGGCGGAGCCGTTCGCGGCGGTCCGGCCGCAGGGCGCCTGCGCGGAGCCGACGGCCAACCCCGGCCTCTGAGCGGCCGGGCGGGGAGGCGGGCCGCGGTGGCCGAAACGACCGCTGCGGGGGCACATCCCTGCCGAGGTTCCCGCGTGGCCCGGTAGACTGGGCGCCATGGCTGACTTCTCCGGGCACTAGCGGGCGGACGGCGAGCCGATCGGCGCACCTCAGCGGTGTGTTCTTCGGCCGGCCGTGTTCCGTGACGCCGCCCACCCACCCCGCCGTGCCGGTCCGGTGCCCCCAGCCTCTGGGGTGCCCCGGGTGCCCGCGCCCGCCCACGTCCCAGGAGTACCCCAGCCATGATTTCCGCGAACGCCCTCGAACTGCGCGCCGGCGCCCGCGTCCTGATCGAGTCCGCCAGCTTCCGGATCGCCCCCGGCGACCGGATCGGCCTGGTCGGCCGCAACGGCGCCGGCAAGACGACGCTCACCAAGGTGCTGGCCGGTGAGGGCATCCCGGCCGGCGGCACGGTCACCAACTCCGGCCAGGTCGGCTACCTCCCGCAGGACCCGCGCACCGGCGACCTCGACGTGCTGGCCCGCGACCGCATCCTCTCCGCCCGCGGCCTCGACAGCGTGCTGCGCAAGATGCGCGAGAACGAGGAGCGGATGGCGAACGGCAAGGGCGCCACCCGCGAGAAGGCGATGAAGAAGTACTCCAACCTGGAGACGGAGTTCCTCACCAAGGGCGGCTACGCTGCCGAGGCGGAGGCCGCGACCATCGCCGCCGCCCTCGGCCTGCCGGACCGCATCCTCGGCCAGGAGCTGCACACCCTCTCCGGTGGCCAGCGCCGCCGCGTCGAGCTGGCCCGGATCCTCTTCTCGGACGCCGACATCCTGCTGCTCGACGAGCCCACCAACCACCTCGACGCCGACTCGATCGCCTGGCTGCGGGACTTCCTGCGGACGTACAAGGGCGGCTTCATCGTGATCTCCCACGATGTCGAGCTGGTCGAGACGGTCGTGAACAAGGTCTTCTACCTGGACGCGAACCGCTCCGCGATCGACATCTACAACATGGGCTGGAAGCAGTACAAGCAGCAGCGCGAGGACGACGAGAAGCGTCGCAAGCGCGAGCGCGCCAACGCCGAGAAGAAGGCCGCGACGCTCAACTCGCAGGCCGACAAGATGCGCGCCAAGGCCACCAAGACGGTCGCCGCGCAGAACATGGCGCGCCGTGCCGAGAAGCTGCTGGCGGGCCTGGAGCAGGTCCGGGTCTCGGACAAGGTCGCCAAGCTGCGCTTCCCGGACCCGGCCCCCTGCGGCAAGACCCCGCTGACGGCCGAGAGCCTGTCGAAGTCGTACGGCTCGCTGGAGATCTTCACCGACGTGGGCCTGGCGATCGACCGGGGTTCGCGGGTCGTCATCCTCGGCCTGAACGGCGCCGGCAAGACCACCCTGCTGCGGATGCTCGCGGGCGTGGAGCAGCCGGACACCGGCGAGGTGATCGCCGGCCACGGCCTGAAGATCGGTTACTACGCGCAGGAGCACGAGACGCTGGATCCGGAGCGGACGGTGCTGGAGAACATGCGCTCCTCCTCGCCGGACACCGACCTGGTGCAGATCCGCAAGATCCTCGGTTCCTTCCTGTTCTCCGGCGACGACGTCGACAAGCCGGCCGGGGTGCTCTCCGGCGGGGAGAAGACCCGGCTCGCGCTGGCCTCGCTGGTGGTCTCCAGCGCCAACGTGCTGCTGCTCGACGAGCCCACCAACAACCTCGACCCGGCCAGCCGCGAGGAGATCCTCGGCGCGCTGCGGGAGTTCAGCGGCGCCGTCGTGCTGGTCACCCACGACGAGGGCGCGGTCGACGCCCTCCAGCCGGAGCGGATCATCCTCCTGCCGGACGGCGTCGAGGACCTCTGGAGCCCGGCCTACGCGGACCTCGTCTCGCTGGCCTGACAGCTGCCCCGCGGCCGCCCTTGAGGGCGGCCGCACAGCCCCGAATGTCGTCATGTGCATGATGACGGCTGCCCGCTCGCGGTAGACGCGTGGTCCACCGTCGGTACGAGGCGATCTGGTCCTCCCGGCGTGTCCGGGAATGAAGTGGTCCGGGATTCCGTTTGTGTGGGACCTCCTCGGCCCGGCGCCCCTCAGGTGCCGGGCCGGCCGTGCTGATCAGCCCTTTCGTCCGAAAGATGCCTCTCCGGGCAGGGGGGCGTGCACCCAGCGTGAGCGCCCTTGTGCGCTGGGATCACTACCGGCAGACTTCCCTTCCCGACATCGACCTTGTCGAATGGGTGGCCAGGATGCTGTCGATGGGTGATCATGGGAATCTGACCGAGCAACGCTACGAGGAGGCACGGGTGGCCGAGACTCTGAAAAAGGGCAGCCGGGTAACCGGTGCCGCGCGTGAGAAGCTCGCGGCCGATCTGAAGAAGAAATACGACTCCGGGGCGAGCATTCGCGCGCTGGCGGAGGAGACCGGTCGCTCGTACGGCTTCGTGCACCGCATGCTGAGCGAGTCCGGAGTGCTTCTCCGGGGCCGCGGCGGTGCCACGCGGGGCAAGAACAAGGCTACTGCAGGAGCTGGTTCCTGACATTCCGTCAAGCCGGCGGGCGGTACGACCGCAGGGGCCCGAAGGGGTCGTGGTCGCCGCGTCGGGCACTGCGCAGCGGATGCGCAGTCGAGCGCTCAGGATGAATCGGCGGCAGGGCGTCGGCCGGGGAGACGACAGGAGGTCGTCCGCCCCCGGGCCGGGCGAACCGGCCGCCGATCGTCATGTCCGGCCACGGTCTGTCCGGCCGCGGTCTGTCCGGGCCTGGTCGCGGGCGGGTCGGGCTCGCCACGGGGTGCCCCTGCCGCCGCCGCTCCGAGTTTGTTACTCTCCGGTAGCCGAAGGGCCGGGCGTCGCTGCCCGCCGTCGGCCGTGGTCCGCCGCCACCCCCTCGGCGGCGCGTCCCCACGCGACCCCTTCACCGCCGGAGGTGCCCCATGACCGCTCCCGCCACCGACCCGCAGGCCCAGGCCTGGGAGCAGGACGGCGTCCGCCTGGAAATCGACGGTGACGTCGCCCGGGTGACGCTCTGTCAGCCGAAGCGGCGCAACGCCCAGTCGCCCGCCATGTGGCGCGCCCTGGCCGCCGCCGGCCGCGAGCTGCCCGGCAGCGTCCGGGTGGTCGTGCTCCAGGGCGAGGGGGTCTCCTTCTCGGCCGGTCTGGACCGCGCGATGTTCACCGCCGAGGGTCTGCCCGGCGAGCGGAACTTCCTCCAGCTGGCCGCCGCCGAGGACAAGGACCTCGACGACACCATCGCCGGCTACCAGGAGGCCTTCACCTGGTGGCGCCGTCCCGACCTGATCAGCATCGCCGCCGTCCAGGGCCACGCCGTGGGGGCCGGGTTCCAGCTCGCGCTGGCCTGCGACCTGCGGGTGGTCGCCGAGGACGTCCAGTTCTCCATGAAGGAGACCTCGCTCGGGCTCGTCCCCGACCTGACCGGAACCAAGCCGCTGACCGAACTCGTCGGCTACGCGAGGGCGCTGGAGATCTGCGCGACCGGCCGATGGGTCGGCGCCGAGGAGGCGGTGGCCACCGGCCTGGCCAACCTCGCGGTGCCCGGCGCCGAACTCGACGGCGCCGTCCGCGACCTCACCGCCGCACTGCTGGCGGCCCCGCGCAACGCCGTGATCGAGACCAAGGCCCTGCTCCAGGGGGCCGGCGGCCGCTCCTACGAGGAGCAGCGTTCGGCCGAACGGGTGGCGCAGGCCAGGCGGATGCGCGACCTCGCGGGCATCGGGGACTGACCGCGGGGGCGTACCCCGTCCGGACGGCCCGGCCCCTCGGGGGGCCGGGCCGTCGGCGCTTTCCAGGGAGCGGGCCACGTGGCGGAATGCCAGAGTTGGGGTGAATTGCGATATAGCTGGACACGCAACGACAGGAGACCCCGCCATGTCCGACACGCCGACGCCCGCCACCCTGCACAAGAACGCCGCCGCCTCCGGCGCCGGCGCCCCCTCCACGGGGGCGTCCGCCGCGCCGAAGTCGTCCGCCGAGCGCGGGCGCACCGCGCTGGCCGTGGGCGTGGTGGAGAAGATCGCCGGTATGGCCGCCCGCGAGGTGCCCGGCATCCACGCCCTCGGCTCCGGCCTCACCCGCACCTTCGGTGCGATGCGCGACAAGGTGCCCGGCGGCAAGTCCAGCATCGGGCGCGGCATCAAGGCCGAGGTCGGCGAGAAGCAGACCGCCATCGACATCGCCCTGGTCGTCGAGTACGGCGTGGTGATCCCCGAACTCGCCAGCCAGGTACGGGAGAACATCATCACCGCGGTCGAGCGGATGACCGGGCTGGAGGTCGTCGAGGTCAACATCGCCGTGAACGACGTGCACCTGCCCGACGAGCCGGACATCGAGGAGGAGGAGGACCTCGCGCAGTCCGGCCAGCGCGCCAGGCTGCAGTAGCAGGGCCGGCCCCACCCCACGCACGGACGAGCGCCCACACGAGGAGTAGCGGATGAACCTGGCCATCGTCGGCCTGGTGGTAGGAATGGCCCTCGGCTTCGCCGGCTACTTCGGCGGGTTCGCGGCCTTCCTGCTGGTGGCCGTCCTCGGGGCGATCGGATTCGTGGCAGGCCGCCTGCTGGAGGGCGACATAGACCTCGGTGACCTCGGAGACCTGCTGCGCGGCCGCGACCGGCGCCGCTGATGCCGGCCGTCGTCCCGCCCTCGACGGCCGCCGACCGGCGGGGCAGCCTGCGGGTCGCCGACCGGGTGTTCGCGAAGATCGCCGCGCGGGCCGCCCGGGACGCGCTGGACGGCGCCTGGGCGGGGCGCGCCGAGCGGGGCGCCCCGCCCAGGGTCTCCGTCTCGGTGCCCGGCCGCACCGCCACCGTCCGGGTCGGCGTGGAACTCCCGTTCCCCGCCGACCTGGCCGCGCTGGCCCGGCAGGTGCGCGACCGGGTGGCGGGCCAGGTCGCGGCTCTCACCGGCATCAGGGTCGCCGAGGTCACCGTGGTGGTCGAGCGGCTGCTGCCGGCGACGGGCGGGGAGTGACGTGAGGCAACGCGCGCGAAGGCGTCCGCGATGACCCGGCCCGCCACCGGCCCCGTGCCCGGGCCCGAAGCCGAACCTGCCGCCGCCGCACCGCTCCCGCGGGTCCGCCGGCCGCGGGCGCCGCGTACGCTCGCGACCGCGTTCGTCGTGGTCGCCGTCGTGGTCGTCGGCGGGGCACTGCTCTACGACGTCGTCGCCGTGCGCACCGGCCACTCGGCCCGCGCCTGGCGCGCCCACCTCGCCGACGAGCTCGCGACCCGCCACCTCGACGACGTCTGGGTGCTGCTCGGGGCCGGAGCCGCCGTCCTGGTCGGCGGCTGGCTCTGCTGGCTCGCCTTCGCCCCCGGCCTGCGCCGGTGGCTGCCGATGCGCCCGGCCGCCCGGACGGACGCGGTGATCGACCGAGCCGCCGTCGGGGCCCTGCTGGTTACCCGGGCCGACGAGGTGCCCGGCGTGGAGGGGACCACGGTACGGATCAACCGCCGCAGGGTCCGGGTGGCCATCGCCGGCCCGGCCGACCCGGCGGCCGTGCAGCGCGCCCTGACGGCCGAACTCGACCGGATCGGGCTCGCCCGCCCGCTGCGCCTCGACGTCCGCACCCGCCCCGCGAAGCCCTGAGAGGAACACCCCGATGAGCCGTTCGACCGTCAACCGGGTGGTGCTCGCGCCGGCCGGGCTGGTGCTGTTGCTCGGCGGCCTGCTCGTGCTGGCCGGCGGCCTCGACCTGTACGGGCGGCTGGGCATCGACCCGCCGGGCTGGTGGCCGCTGACCTCGCCCGACCAGCCGCTGTTCAGCCACGCCTCGCGCACCCGCTGGACCGACCGGGACTGGTGGTGGCCGGCCGTCGTCGCCGGCCTCTCGCTGCTGCTGGCCCTCGGGCTGTGGTGGCTGTTCGCCCAGCTGCGGCGCACGGCGCCGAGCACCCTCGCGCTGCCCGCCCCGGCCGACGCCGGGCTGCGGCTGCGACTGCGGACCAGGGCCCTGGAGGAGGTGCTGGAGTCCGGCGCCGAAGGGCTCGCCGAGGTCGGGCGGGCGCGGGTGCGGATCGCGGGCCGGCCCAGGCGGCTGACGGTACGCGGCGCGGTCACCCTGGCCCCCGGCGGCGGCCCGGCCGCCCTGGTGGAGCAGTTCGACGCCGGGCCGCTCGCCGCGGCCAGGTCGAGCATCGGGCTGGACGAGCTGCCGGCCGCCCTGCGGGTGCGGGTGGCGGCGACGAAGCGGGCCGCCACCCCGAAGCACCCCCGGGTGATCTGACGGAGGGTCAGAGTCCGCGCAGGGCGCCGCCGTCCACCGGGATCATCACGCCGGTCAGGTAGGAGGCGGCGGGGGAGAGCAGGAACGCCGCGACCTTGCCGAACTCCTCGGCCGTCCCGTAGCGCCCGAGCGGGATCGCGGCGCTCGCCCGCACCCGGGCGGCCTCGGCGTCCCCGCTGAGGGCGTCGAGTTCGCGGACCCGGTCGGTGTCGATCCGGGCCGGCAGCAGGCCGACCACCCGGATGCCGCGCGGGCCCAGTTCGTCGGCGAGCGACTTGGCGGCCATCGCCAGGCCCGGCCGCAGGCCGTTGGAGACGCCCAGCCCCGAGATCGGCTCGCGGACGGAGCCGGAGAGCACGAAACCGATCACGCCGCCGGCGCCCAGCTGGGCCGCCGCCGCCCGGGCGATCCGCAGCGCACCGAGGAACACCGACTCGAAGGCCCCGCGCCAGGTCTCGTCCTCGGCCAGCAGCACCGGCCCGGCCTTCGGGCCGCCGACGCTGATCAGCACGCCGTCCAGCCGGCCGAACGCCGTCCCCGCCGCCTCGACGAGCCGGGCCGCCGAGGCCGGGTCCGCGTTGTCCGCCACCACGCCGTGCGCCCGGCCGGCGCCGCCCAGCTCCGCCACGGCCGCCGCGACCGACTCCTCGGAGCGGCCGCTGACCACCACCCGGGCGCCGTCGGCCGCCAGTTCGCGGGCGGCGGCCAGGCCGAGGCCCCGGGTCGCACCGGTGATCACGTACACCTTGTCCTGCAGTCCAAGATCCATGAGGGACATTGTGGCCTGCCCGGGGGCTTCGGGGGAGCCGGACGGGCGGTCGGGCCGCTGGCGTTGACGTCGGCGTCAAGGTCTACCGTCGGTTGCGGCGGCGTGGAGCGGCCGGAGGGAGCGGGGGCATGCGGATCGGTGAGCTGGCCAGACGGGCGGGGACGACCACCCGGACGCTGCGGTACTACGAGGCGCGCGGGCTGCTGCCCGCCCGCCGCAGCGGCAACGGGTACCGGGCGTACGGCGAGGACGACCTGCGGCTGCTCCAGCAGATCAGGCTGCTGCAGGACTTCGGGTTCGGCCTGGAGGAGACCCGGCCGTTCGTCGAGTGCCTGCAGGCCGGCCACCCGGCCGGCGACACCTGTCCGGCCTCGCTGGAGGTGTACCGGGCCAAGCTCGCCGAACTGGACGAGTGCATCGAACGGCTCCGGCAGGTCCGCGAGCAGGTCGGGGCGCAGCTGTCCCGCGCCGAACTGGAGGCCGGCGCCGCCGGACCCGGGCAGGAACCGCGCTGCGAGCTGGCGCACGACTGAGGGAGAAGCAGATGGTGCAGGTGCTGGGAGTCGCGGCGGTGACCGACGAGTCGTTCGCCGCGGAGGTGCTGGCCGAGCCGGGCCCCGTCCTGGTGGACTTCACGGCCGACTGGTGCCCGCCGTGCCGGCAGATCGCGCCGGTGCTGGCCGAGGTGGCGAAGGAGCAGGCCGGGCGGCTCAAGGTGGTGACGCTGGACGTGGACCGCAATCCGCAGACGCAGGCCGACTACGCGGTGCTGTCGATGCCCACGCTGATGGTGTTCCGGGCCGGCGAGCCGGTGAAGGTGCTGGTCGGCGCCCGGGCGAAGGCGCGGCTGCTGCGGGAGCTCGACGACGTGCTCTGAGCCGCCGGCGGGAGCGGGCTCAGGCCGCCGGAACGGGCTCCGGGCCGGCCCCGGCCGCGACGACGGCTTCGGCGGCCTCCTTGGCGCGGTCCCTGGCCTCGCGCCGGACGAGCACCCACACCCCCACCGGGATCATCGCGGTGAACAGCCACCACTGGACGGCGTACGCCATGTGCGGGCCGATGTCCGAGTGGTTGGGCTCGGGCAGCAGTTCGGGCTGGCTCGCCGGGGCCGGTGCGGTGGCGGTCAGCTCCAGGTAGCCGGGCAGTACGGCGGCCCCGCTCCGGCCGGCCTGCTGGGCACTGTTGATCAGGTTGAACTGGCGGTCCGGCAGGCCGCCGCGGTCCCGGATGCCGCTGCCCGCGGCGGTCTCGTCGGCGCGCATCCGCCCGGTGACGGTGACGTCCCCGGCGGGTGCGGCCGGGACGTCCGGGTACACCGTGGCGGACGCGCCGGAGGCCACCCAGCCCCGGTTGACCAGCACCTCGCCCTGCCCGTCGGCGAGCCTCAGCGGGGTGATCACGAAGTAGCCGATGTTGTCCCCGCCGGCGTCGGTGCGCTTGCGGACCACGAACTCGTGCGCCGTGTCGTAACTCCCGGTCGCGGTCACCGCACGCCAGGTGAGGTCCTTGGGAACGGCCCGGCCGGGGGCGGTCAGCGAGTCGAACGCGACGGGCGGTGCGGTCAGCGAGCGCGCGATCAGCTCGTTGCGGGCCACCCGCGCCTCGTGCCGGTGCAGTTGCCAGAACCCCAGCCGGACCGTGGCGGGGATCAGCAGCAGGGCGATCAGCACGGTGACCAGCCAGCGCCGGGAGAGCAGAAAACGGTACACACCGGCACGGTACGCCCACCTCACGCGCGCGCCGGACACCGGGGTCGGTCAGCCCGCCACGTACGGAGCGACCTCGCGCAGCAACTGGAGGAAGGCGTCCTCGCCGACCGCCGGGGTGCCGAGATCGCGGGCCTTGCGGGCCTTGCCGCTCCAGCTGCCGGGCTCGTTGGTCACCAGCAGGCTGGTGAGCCGGCTCACCGAGGTCGCGATGTGCAGGCCGGCCTCCACGGCGCGGTCCTCCAGCACCTCGCGGTCGGTCGCGGTGTCCCCGGTGATCGCCACCCGCATGCCCTGCATCAGCGGGCGGCCGTCCTGCCAGCGCCCGGGGTTGGGGTACGGGCACGGCGGGCGCTTCCTGGCGGCGCGGTACGAGGAGCCCGTCCAGGAGCTGCGGCCGGCCGTCTGCGTCTCCTCCTCGCCGAGGTCGGTGACGGCCACGCAGGCCTGCAGCGGCAGCGGGACGCCCCCCAGCCGGGCGAGGTGCAGGCTGGGCCGGAAGGCCTCGGCGAGCACCCGGGCGTCGTCCAGCGCGTTGTGCGCGTGGCGCTGCTGGACCCCGAAGTGGGCGGCGAGCGAGGCGAGCTTGCCGTTGGGCAGCGGCAGCCGGAGGTCGCGGGAGAGCACCATGGTGCAGATCCGGTGGTCGACCGGCGCGCGCAGGCCGGCCCGCGAGTACTCGCGGGAGATCATGTTCCAGTCGAACAGCGCGTTGTGGGCGACCATCACCCGCCCGCGCAGCCGCTCCGCGAGCTCCTCGGCGATCTCCCCGAAGGTCGGCGCGCCCCGCAGCACCTCGCTGGTCAGGCCGTGGATCCAGACCGGGCCCGGGTCCCGCTCGGGGTTGACCAGGGTGTACCACTGGTCGGTGACCTCGCCGTCGTCGTCCAGCTGGTAGACGCCGGCCGAGATGACGCGGTCCGAGCGGCCGAGACCGGTGGTCTCGACGTCGACCACCGCGAAGCCCCCGGCGGGGGCGGCGGAGCGCTGCGCGGGGACGGGAGCCGCCCACGGGGCGTTGTTCGTCGGTGACTGGATCGCGTGCATAAGCAACCAGGGTAAGGGCCGCGCGGGGGCGCTCCGGCCCGAATGTCGCAGACCGGGTGCCGGAATAGAGTGTGACCGTAGTCGTCGCACATCCAGACGAATGCCCCAGACCGCCCGCACCCCGGCGGCAGCCCCCTGCGAAGGACGATCCCTCATGCGCGCCACCGTGATCCACGGCACCAACGACATCCGGATCGAGGAGGTGCCCGATCCCGTCGTCAGGCACCCCACGGACGCCGTCGTCCGGGTCGTCAACGCCTGCATCTGCGGCAGTGACCTGTGGGCGTACCGGGGCGTGGCCGCCCGGGTGGCCGGGCAGCGGATCGGGCACGAGTTCCTCGGCATCGTCGAGGACACCGGCTCCGAGGTGCGCGACTTCCGGCGCGGCGACTTCGTGGTGGCCCCGTTCGTCTGGTCGGACGGCACCTGTGACTTCTGCCGCGAGGGCCTGCAGACCTCCTGCCCGCACGGCGGGTTCTGGGGCGAGGTCGGCTCGGACGGCGGGCAGGGCGAGGCCGTCCGGGTGCCCTTCGCCGACGGCACGCTGGTGCGGCTGCCCGCGGAGGCGGCCTCGGACGAGAAGCTGCTGCCCGGCCTGCTCGCGCTCTCCGACGTGATGGCCACCGGCCACCACGCCGCCGTCTCGGCGCGGGTGCGGCCGGGCTCGACCGTCGCGGTGGTCGGCGACGGCGCCGTCGGGCTGTGCGGCGTGCTGGCCGCGCACCGGCTCGGCGCGGGCCGGATCATCGCCCTCGGCCGGCACGCGGTGCGGACCGACATCGCGCGCAGGTTCGGCGCCACCGACGTCGTGGCGGAGCGCGGCGAGGCCGCGATCGAGGCGGTCAGGGAGCTGACCGGCGGCCAGGGCGCCCACGCCGTCCTGGAGGCCGTCGGCACCGAGGAGTCGATGCGCACCGCGATCTCGATCACCCGCGACGGCGGGGCGGTCGGCTACGTGGGGGTGCCGCACGGCGGCAGTGCCGGCGTGGACATCGGCCAGATGTTCGGCCGCAACGTCTCGCTGAACGGCGGCGTCGCCCCGGCCCGCGCGTACATCCCCGAGCTGCTCCCCGACGTGCTCTCCGGCGCGATCGACCCCGGCCTGGTCTTCGACCGCACCGTCGGTCTGGACGGCGTGCCGGACGGCTACCGGGCGATGGACGACCGCTCGGCACTCAAGGTCCGGATCACCTTCTGACCCCTCCCCGGAGGGGGCGGGACCACCTGCGGGGCGGCGCCGAGGCGGGCGTCGCCCCGTTCGTACGTCCGAACCTGACGTGTTTCGGCCAATTCGGGAGCGCGCCGGGGTGAAGATCCGGCTGATCGTGCTCAATCTCTTCTCGTGACCCCCGGGTCACTCCTAGCATCGGCGGCGCACAGGACTGTGACGCCCCTCACGTCCGGCTGCCCCCCTGTGCCCACAGTCCCGCACGCCGCCCCGACGAAGAGGCCAGGAGACACCGGGTGGAATCACCGCCGCCGACCGAAACCGAACAGTCGAACGTCCAACGCATCGAGGAGAGCGAGGAGTTCCGCGAGCTGCGGCACTCCTTCCGGAGCTTCGCGTTCCCCGTCACCATCGGCTTCATCCTCTGGTACCTGCTGTACGTCCTGCTCTCCAGCTACGCCCCGGCCTTCATGGCCACCAAGGTCGTCGGCCACATCAACGTGGCCCTGGTGCTGGGTCTGCTGCAGTTCCTCACCACCTTCGTGATCGCCGCCTGGTACGCCCGCTACGCGGACCGCAGGCTCGACCCGCCCGCCACCGCCATCCGCGAGCGCTTCGAAGCGGCCGCCGTCCACGCGCCCCGGGAGGCCGCCGAATGAGCACCCCGCTGGCCACGGCCGAGCTGGCCACCGCCGCCACCGAGCACCGCGGCCTGACGATGACGCTGTTCGGCCTCTTCGTCCTCGCCACCCTGGGCATCACCATCTGGGCCGGCCGCCAGACGAAGGACGCCGCCGACTTCTACGCCGGCGGCCGCGGCTTCACCGGATTCCAGAACGGCCTGGCGATCTCCGGCGACTACATGTCCGCCGCGTCCTTCCTCGGCATCGCCGGCGCCATCGCGCTGTTCGGCTACGACGGCTTCCTCTACTCGATCGGCTTCCTGGTGGCCTGGCTGGTCGCCCTGCTGCTGGTCGCCGAGCCGCTGCGCAACTCCGGCCGCTACACGATGGCCGACGTGCTGGCCTTCCGGATGCGCCAGCGGCCGGTGCGCACCGCCGCCGGCATCTCCACCATCGTGGTGTCGATCTTCTACCTGCTCGCCCAGATGGTCGGCGCGGGCTCGCTGGTCGCCCTGCTGCTGGGCGTCGAGGGCGGCGCCGCCAAGCGCTGGACGATCGTCGCGGTCGGCGCGCTGATGGTCGTCTACGTCGCCGTCGGCGGGATGAAGGGCACCACCTGGGTGCAGATCGTCAAGGCGGTGCTGCTGATCGCGGGCACCGCGCTGATGACCGTCCTGGTCCTCGCCAAGTACCACTTCAACATCTCGGCCCTGCTCGGCGCCGCCGCCGACGCCAGCGGCAAGGCCAACGCGTTCCTGGAGCCAGGGCTCAAGTACGGCGTCACCGGCACCACCAAGCTCGACTTCATCAGCCTGGGGCTGGCGCTGGTCCTGGGCACCGCGGGCCTGCCGCACATCCTGGTGCGGTTCTACACCGTGCCCACCGCGAAGGCCGCCCGCAAGTCCGTGCTCTGGGCGATCGGCATCATCGGCGGCTTCTACCTGATGACCCTGGCGCTGGGCTTCGGCGCGGCCGCCCTGGTCGGCCCGAAGGTGATCAAGGCGTCCAACGCGGCCGGCAACACCGCCGCCCCGCTGCTCGCCGAGAAGCTCGGCGGCGGAGCCGGCTCCACCGGCGGCGCGGTGCTGCTCGCGGTGATCTCGGCGGTCGCCTTCGCCACCATCCTGGCCGTGGTGGCCGGTCTCACCCTCGCCTCGTCGGCCTCCTTCGCCCACGATCTCTACGCCAACGTGATCCGGCGCGGCAAGGTCAGCGAGAAGGAGGAGGTCCGCTCCGCGAAGCTGGCCGCCGTCGCGATCGGCGCCGTCGCCATCGTGCTCAGCATCTTCGCCGAGAAGCTCAACACCGCCGCACTGGTCGCGCTGGCCTTCGCGGTGGCCGCCTCAGCGAACCTGCCCACGCTGCTCTACTCGCTGTTCTGGAAGCGCTTCAACACCCGCGGCGCGGTCTGCTCCGTCTACGGCGGCCTGCTCACCTCGGTGCTGCTGGTGGTCTTCTCCCCGGTCGCCTCCGGCAAGGCCACCTCGCTCTTCCCGCACTCCGACTTCCACTGGTTCCCGCTGGACAACCCCGGCCTGGTCTCCATCCCGGTCGGTTTCCTGCTCGGCTGGGTCGGCACGCTGCTCTCCAAGGAGGGCGCCGATCCGGCGAAGTACGCTGAACTGGAGGTCCGCTCCCTCACCGGACTGGGCGCGCACTAGGTTCACCAGCCGGACGGCACCCGTCGGGTGTCACCGCCTCCGGCTAAGCTGGCCCGGCCTGCCCGTGATGGCGGCCGGGCCAGCCGTACTCCAGGGAAGGGGCGCACGGTGCTCCTCGACACGTTCGGCCGTCAGGCCGTCGATCTGCGGGTCTCCCTCACGGACCGCTGCAACCTGCGCTGCACCTACTGCATGCCCGAAGAGGGCCTGCAGTGGCTCGCCAAACCGGAGTTGCTCACCGACGAGGAGATCGTCCGGCTGGTGACGATCGCGGTGCGCGACCTGGGTGTCCGCGAGGTCCGCTTCACCGGCGGCGAGCCGATGCTGCGCCCCGGGCTGGTGGGCATCGTGGCCGCCTGCGCGGAGCTGGAGCCGCGCCCCGAGCTGTCGCTCACGACGAACGGCATCGGCCTGGCCCGGACGGCCGTCGCGCTGAAGGCCGCTGGGCTGGACCGCGTCAACGTCTCGCTCGACACCCTCGACCCGGACACCTTCCACACCCTGACGCGCCGTCACCGCCACCACGACGTACTGGACGGCCTGGCCGCCGCCGAGGCCGCCGGGCTCGACCCCGTCAAGCTGAACGCCGTCCTGATGCGCGGGGTGAACGACCACGAGGCCGCCGACCTGCTCGGCTGGTGCGTCGAGCGCGGGTACGAGCTGCGCTTCATCGAGCAGATGCCGCTGGACGCGCAGCACGGCTGGGACCGCTCGCAGATGGTCACCGCGGAGGAGATCCTGGAGCGCCTCGCCACCCGGTTCGCGCTCACCGCCGAGCCGTCCGCCGTCCGCGGCGCCGCCCCGGCGGAGCGCTGGCTGGTCGACGGCGGGCCGGCGAGCGTGGGCGTGATCGCCTCGGTCACCCGCCCGTTCTGCCGGGCCTGCGACCGGACCCGGCTGACGGCCGACGGCCAGATCCGCAACTGCCTCTTCGCCACCGGGGAGACGGACCTGCGCACCGCCCTGCGCTCCGGTGCGCCGGACGCCGAGATCGGCGAGCTGTGGCGGGTGGCGATGTGGGGCAAGAAGGCCGGGGCGGGCATCGACGACCCCGAGTTCCTGCAGCCGGAGCGCCCGATGTCGGCGATCGGCGGCTAGGGCCCGTCTAGTTCGGGCTCCCGGCCTCCTCGGCCGCCGTCCACTCGGCGAACGGCAGGACCTCCTTGAGGAAGCTCCGTACGCTCAGGAACTGCGAGAGGTGCTCGCGGTGCTCGTCGCAGGCCAGCCAGGTCTTGCGGCGGTCCGGGGTGTGCAGCTTGGGGTTGTTCCAGACCAGCACCCACCGGGCGTCCGCCCGGCAGGCCTTGGCCGAGCAGACCGGGCTCTGCGGCTGCCCCGCGGCGCCGCCGAAGAGGCTGAGCGGGGGCTGCTGGCCGGGCTGGTCCTGGGGGTTCATGTGGTGGCCGTCCTGGGGCTGGGTGGCCCTCCGGCTGGGGGAGGGGCGGGAGTGTGCACCGCCAGTCTCGCACCCGCGACCGCGCCTGGGCATGGCGACGCCGGGCAGCCACGGGGGGAGCCGCCCGGCGTCGGTCCGTCGCTCCGACGGGGGATGCGGAGCGCGTACGCAGTATGTCACGGTAAGACCCCCACTTGGGGAGATCTTTCATGATTAATCTGAGGTTCCCCTGAGCTTTCTGCCGGTCGAAACAGGTGGAAACCATACAAAGGGGACAGTCAGTCGACGAAGCCTTCCGGCGCCTTCGGCCGGGCCACCGCGCCGCCCGCACCGGCGGCGCCCCCGCCGCCCGTCCCGCCCGGGCCGAGCATCAGCGGCGTCTCGGCCGGCACCGCGAAGGTGCTCGGCAGCCCGGGCGCCCGCTCCCGGCCGGCGTTGGCGATCAGCACCGCGAAGTAGGGCAGCAGCACGGCGCCCGCCAGCGCGGCGATCGCCACGTACCGCTGGACGTCCCACAGGACGACGGCGAGCAGCACGCACAGCGTGCGGAGCAGCATCGAGATCACGTAGCGGCGCTGGCGGCCGCGGACGTCCTCGGTCAGGCTGCTCCGTGCCCCCGTGATCCGGAAGACCTGCCGGCTCTCGGCATCCTTGCCCATGTCCTACCGCCTTCGTCCGCATCCGCATCCGCACACCGCGCCGCGCGCCTCGCGGGGCGGCCTCCTCACGGTACGCCGCGTCCGCCGCGCACAGGAGAGGGGGGACGCCGGCTCCGGGGGCCGTCACCCGGACGCCCGGCCCGGACGCCGGGGTGCGGACGGGCCGGGCGGGGCCAAGACTGTGAACTCACGGGGGGAGCCACCGGCGGTCGGTGGCCCCGGCCCCCGGGGAGTCCGCATGTGGGCAGTCGTCTCGGCACTGATCGAAGGCCTGGTCCTCGGCGCACTGGCGCGCCTGCTGATCCCCGGCAAGCAGGACGTCCCGATCTGGCTGACCATGATCCTCGGAATGATCGGCGCGATGATCGGCAACCTGCTCGCCCGGCTCTTCGGGGTGGCGTACACCGGCGGCTTCGACTGGTGGCGCCACCTCTTCCAGCTCGGCGCCGCGATCGTGCTGATCGCCACCGTGGCGCCGCTCTGGGCGGGCCGCCGGAAGGTCTAGCCCCCCGCGCCCGCCGGGCGGGCGAGGTACTGGGGCGCCACCGCGTCGGTCAGCCAGACCCCGTTCGCGCTGAGCCGGAACTCGTGGCCGGCCGCCGCCATCGCGGTGGCGTCGACGGACAGCACCACCGGACGGCCGTGCCGGGAGCCCACCCGCACGGCCGTCTCGGTGTCCGCCGACAGGTGGACGTCCCGCCGGGACATCGGCCGCAGGCCCTCCCGGAAGATCGCGTCCAGGCTGCGGGTGGCCGTGCCGTGGTACAGCACCGGGGGCGGCACGGTGGCGGTCAGACCGAGGTCGACCGCCACCGAGTGCCCCTGGCTGGCCCGGATCGACAGGCCGTCGTCGGAGAACGCGAAACGCCGCTTGTTGTTCGTCCCGACCACGATCTCCAGCTCGGCGCGGCTCAGGCCGCCCCCGTGCCGGGCCAGCGCGGCGAGCAGTGCGTCCACCCGGACCCAGCCCGCCTCGTCCAGCGTGATCCCGACCGAGGCCGGGTCGTGCCGCAGGATGCGCGACAGCCGCTTCGAGGTCTTGACCGTGCGTTTCTCGTCCACTCTTCGATCATTCCTGTCAGGTGTGGCTCCTACGAGGCCTGGCTCACGGAGCTCATGTTGAAGTCCGCCACCCGGACGGGCGGCATCGCGGCGCGGGTGAACCAGTCACCCCACTCGCGCGGCAGGCAGCGTTCGGTGCGGCCCACCTCGGTGATCCGGCCGAGCAGGTCCACCGGTGACTCGTTGAAACGGAAGTTGTTGACGGCGCCGACCACCTCGCCGTTCTCCACCAGGTACACGCCGTCCCGGGTGAGGCCGGTCAGCAGCAGCGTCGCCGGGTCGACCTCGCGGATGTACCAGAGACAGGTGACCAGCAGCCCGCGCTCGGTGCGGGCGATCATCTCCTCCAGCGTCGGTGCGCCGCCCTGGTCGCCGCTCTCCAGCACCAGGTTGTCGACTGGCGGGGTGAGCGGCAGCCCGGTCAGCCCGGCGGAGTGCCGGGTGGCCAGCAGGTTCGCCAGTTCGCCGTCCCTGATCCAGTCGGTCGCGGCCAGCGGCAGCCCGTTGTCGAACACCGAGGCGTCGGTGGCGGTGGAGTGCGTGAGCACGAACGGCGCGGCCTCCAGGCCCGGCTCGGCCGGGTCGGAGCGCAGGGTGAGCGGCAGCTTGCTCAGCTTGTCGCCGATCCGGGTGCCGCCGCCCGGCTTGGAGAAGACCGTCCGCCCCTCGGCCGCGTCCCGGCCGCCGGCGTTCCAGTGCATGTAGATCATCAGGTCGGCGACGGCCGACGGCGGCAGCAGCGTCTCGTACCGGCCGGCCGGCAGGTCGATCCGCCGCCCGCCCCAGGCGAGGCGCCGGGTGAGGGTCTCGTGCAGCGCGGTGACGTCCACGTCGAGGAAGTCCCGGGTGGCGGCGCCCGCCCAGGCGGAGCCGGAGAGGTCCGCCGTCTTGGCGTTCAGCTCGACGGTGCCGGTCGGCTGGTCGTGGCGCAGCCGCAGGCCGGTGGACGTACCGAGGTAGCTGGACGTCACCTCGTGCCGGGCGAAGCCGTACAGCAGCTCGCCCTGGGCGGCGGCCCGGGCGAACGCCGCGCCGAGGGCGGGCGCGAACGCCTCGAACACCTCGACCGAGGTCTCGGCCGGGGGAGCGGTGAAGTCGGGGGAGGACGGCCGGTCGGTGACCAGCGGCTGCGCGTCCTCGGCCGGCCCGGCGTCGCGGGCCGCCGCCTCGGAGGCCCGGACCAGGCTCTCGACCTCGTCGGTCGTCACGGCCTCGCGGGCGACCACGCCGGAGGCGGTGCCCTCGCCGCCGGCCACCGTCGAGATCACCGTGAGCCGCCGGCCGCGGGTCACACCGTTGGTGGTGAGCGAGTTGCCCGCCCAGCGCAGGTTGGCCGTCGACTCCTCGTCGGCGATCACCACGCAGCCGTCCGCGCGCGAGAGCCCGAGGGCCTGCTCGACCAGTTCGTGGGGGTGGACGATGGCCATCAGTGACCCGCCTCCTGCTGCGTGTTGAGCACGTTGACGTTGCGGAACAGCGCGGACGGGCAGCCGTGGCTGACCGCCGCGACCTGGCCCGGCTGCGCCTTGCCGCAGTTGAAGGCGCCGCCCAGGACGTACGTCTGCGGGCCGCCGACGGCGGACATCGAGCCCCAGAAGTCGGTGGTGGTCGCCTGGTACGCGAAGTCCTTGACCTGGCCGGCCAGCCGGCCGTTCCTGATCGCGTACGCGCGCTGCCCGGTGAACTGGAAGTTGTACCGCTGCATGTCGATCGACCAGGAGCGGTCGCCGACGATGTACAGGCCCTTCTCGACGCCCTCGAACAGGCCCTCGGTGCCGGGGCCGCCCTCGACGGGCTGGAGCGAGACGTTGGCCATCCGCTGCACCGGCACGTGGGCGGGGGAGTCGGCGAACGCGCAGCCGTTGGAGCGGCCCAGGCCCTTGAGGGCGGCCATGCCGCGGTCGAGCTGGTAGCCGGTCAGGACACCGTCCTTCACCAGGTCCCAGGACTGGGTGGCGACGCCCTCGTCGTCGTAGCCGATGGTGGACAGGCCGTGCTCGGCGGTGCGGTCACCGGTGACGTGCATCAGCTCCGAGCCGTACTTCAGGCTGCCGAGCTTGTCGAAGGTCGCGAAGGACGTGCCCGCGTACGCGGCCTCGTAGCCGAGCGCGCGGTCCAGCTCGGTGGCGTGGCCGATCGACTCGTGGATGGTCAGCCACAGGTTGGACGGGTCGATCACCAGGTCGTAGCTGCCGGCCTCGACGCTCGGCGCCTTCATCTTCTCGGCCAGCAGGGTGGGGAGTTCGGCCAGCTCGGCGTCCCAGTCCCAGCCCGTGCCGCGCAGGTACTCGAAGCCGCGGCCGGCCGGCGGTGCGAGGGTGCGCATCGAGTCGAAGGCGCCCGTCCGCTCGTCGACCGAGGTGGCCTCCAGGACCGGGTGCAGCCGGATCCGCTGCTGGGTGGTGACGGTGCCGGCGGTGTCGGCGTAGAACTTGTTCTCCTGCACCGTCAGCAGCGTCGCCGTGACGTGCGAGACGCCGTCGGCGGCCAGCAGCCGGGAGCTCCAGCCGGCCAGCAGCGCGGTCTTCTCCGCGTCGGGCACCTCGAACGGGTTGACCTCGTACGCGGAGATCCAGGTGGCGTCCGCGTACACCGGCTCGGGCGCCAGCTCCACCAGCTCCTTCGAGCCCGCCGCCCGGCTGATCCCGCCGGAGAGCCGGGCCACCGCGACCGCCTGCTCGGCCACCCGGGCAGCCGCGTCGGTGGTCAGGTCGACCCCGGCCGCGAACCCCCACGCGCCGTCCAGCAGCACCCGGACGGCGAAGCCCAGTTGCACGCTGTCGGAGGTGCCGGCCGGCCGGGCGTCGCGCAGCCGCCAGGACGCGCTGCGGACCCGCTCCAGGCGGAAGTCCGCGTGCGAGACGCCGAGTTCGCGCGCGCGGCCGAGCGCGGCATCGGCCAGCGCGCGCAACGGGTAGGCGAGGAACAGTGGATCGACGGCGCGGCCGTTCGGTGCGCCGGCGCTGGACGTGGGGGGCATCGGGCTCCCTGGGTCGGGGACGATTCGGAGGGTCAGGCCCCCGCGCAGGGGCGCCCGTACCGAATCATCACCCGTCCAGGGGCTTTCGGCCAGCAGATTTCACGGTGTGCCAGGCGCGCCGCCCGCCGTGCCGCCGCCGGTCAGGCCACGCCCTCCCACCAGCCGTCCAGCTCCGGCGGGTTGTCCACGTCCACCCGCTCGCCGGGGCGCGGCACGGCCAGCGGCACGGCCTGCGCCTTCGCCTCCGCGAGCAGCCGCTCGACCGGCTCCGACCACGGGTGCAGGCCCAGGTTGAAGGTGCACCAGTGCACCGGGACGAGCAGCCCGGCCCGCAGGTCCCGGTGAGCGGTGACGGCGTCCTCCGGCGTCATGTGGATGTCCGCCCAGGCCTCGTCGTATGCGCCGATCTGGACGAGCGCGGCGTCGAACGGGCCGTGCTGCTCGCCGATCGCCGCGTACCCCTCGAAGTACCCCGAGTCGCCGGTGTAGAACACCTTGCGCGTGGGGCCGGCGATCACCCAGGAACCCCAGAGCGTCGTGTTGCGGGTCAGGCCGCGGCCGGAGAAGTGGTGCGCGGAGGTGAGGGTGAGCACCAGGTCGCCCAGGGTGCACGTCTCGTTCCAGTCCAGCTCGATGATCCGGTGCTCCGGCACGCCCCACCGGCGCAGGTGCCCGCCGATGCCGAGCGGCACCGCGAACGGCGCGGACTGGCTGAGCACCAGCCGCTTCACGGTCGCCATGTCCAGGTGGTCGTAGTGGTCGTGCGAGATCAGCACCGCGTCGACCTGCGGCAGCTCCTCCAGCTCCACCGGCACCGGGTGCAGCCGCTTCGGGCCGACCTGCGCGGCGGGGGAGCAGCGGTCGCTCCAGATCGGGTCGAGCAGCACCCGGGTGCCCTCGATCTCGACGAGCGCCGAGGCGTGCCCGTACCAGGTGATCTCCACACCCTCGGCGGCCGGGCGCGGCCCGCCGAGCGGACGGATGGTGGGCACCGGTCCGGACGGCGTCCGGCCCTCGCGCTCGAACAGCATCCGGCGCACGGTCGAGCGGTCGAAGTCCGGCGTGGACGTGTCCCGGGCCAGCGCGGACGGCGCGTTGTGGAACGTGCCGTCCCGGTACTGGGGGGAGCTGCGGACCCGCTCCTCCCGCTCGCCGTCGGGGCGCCGGCCGAAGGCCGCCGGCAGGTCGCGCAGCGACCAGGCGGCCGCCCCCGCTCCCGCTGCCAGGGCGGCCAGGGCCAGCAGTCGTCCCCGTCGGCCGGTGGTACCGGGCTGTGCCTCGCTCATCAGGGCTCTGCCTTCACTGGGATTCGTCGGGCTGGAAATCGTCGGGCTGGGATGCGTCGGGCCGGGGGCGCCGGCGCCGGGTCGTGACAAGTCCGCGCGGGCGACCCTTGGTTGTCCGCACCGAGAGGGCAACGGGCACGGCCTCCCGAGTTGTTCCCGCCGCGCCCGACCACCCTGGTGACAACCGTGCCACGGCGGCCACGATTGTCAGAACGCGACAGTTCAGCAGGTACGGCGCTGTGGGAGCCCGATTCGTCGCATCCTCCGCACGACCGATAGCGTCACACTGTGTGCGCGTTTCGACGTACGCGGACGATCAGGCAGGCAGCACCGGGCACCCCCCACGCAGTCGCCGCCCGTTCCCCCACAGTCAACAACGGAGAGAGGTGGATCGTTGAGCCGCTCGGTTCTCGTCACCGGAGGCAACCGGGGCATCGGCCTCGCGATCGCCCAGGCTTTCGCCGAGGCGGGCGACAAGGTCGCCATCACCAGCCGCTCTGGTGAGGTGCCCGAGGCGCTGGCGAAGTACGACGTGCTCGCGGTCCGCTGCGACATCAACGACTCCGCGCAGGTCGACGCGGCCTTCGGCGAGGTCGAGGCGAAGCACGGTGCGGTCGAGGTGCTGGTCGCCAACGCCGGCATCACCAAGGACACCCTCCTCCTCCGGATGACGGAGGAGGACTTCACCTCGGTCGTCGACACCAACCTCACCGGGGCGTTCCGCGTGGTCAAGCGCGCCTCGAAGCTGATGATGCGGGCCCGCAAGGGCCGCGTCGTGCTGATCTCCTCGGTGGTCGGCCTCAGCGGTTCGCCCGGCCAGGCGAACTACGCCGCGTCCAAGGCCGGCCTGGTGGGCTTCGCCCGCTCGCTGGCGCGCGAGCTCGGCCCGCGCAACATCACCGTCAACGTGGTCTCGCCCGGCTTCGTGGACACCGACATGACCGCGGTCCTCAGCGACGACCGTCGCAAGGAGATCGTCGCCGGAGTGCCGCTCGGCCGCTACGCCGCGCCCTCCGAGATCGCCTCCACCGTGCGGTTCCTCGCCTCCGACGAGGCCGCGTACATCACCGGAGCCGTCATTCCTGTCGACGGCGGATTGGGCATGGGGAACTGAGCACATGAGTGGAATTCTTGAGGGCAAGCGGATCCTGATCACGGGTGTGCTGATGGAGTCCTCCATCGCCTTCCACACCGCCAGGCTGGCCCAGGAGCAGGGCGCGGAGATCATCCTCAC
The DNA here is from genome assembly GCF_042669755.1 of Kitasatospora sp. NPDC057223. Classification (NCBI taxonomy): domain Bacteria; kingdom Bacillati; phylum Actinomycetota; class Actinomycetes; order Kitasatosporales; family Streptomycetaceae; genus Kitasatospora; species Kitasatospora sp. NPDC057223. The sequence continues at coordinate 43,226 of NZ_JBHUWW010000036.1, forward strand.
CGCCTTCCCGCGCCCCAGCCTGACCGAGCGCATCGCGCGCAAGCTGCCCAACCCGGTCAAGGTCCTGGAGCTCGACGTCTCCAGCGACGAGCAGCTGGCCGGCATCGCCGACCAGGTCCGCGAGCACCTGCCGACCCTGGACGGCATCGTCCACTCGATCGGCTTCGCCCCGCAGGACGCCCTCGGCGGCAACTTCCTGAACACGCCGTGGGAGTCCGTGGCCACCGCCATGCAGGTCTCCGCGTTCTCGCTGAAGTCGCTCACCACGGCGCTGCTCCCGCTGATGCAGGACGGCGGCTCGGTGGTCGGCCTCACCTTCGACGCGCAGTTCGCCTGGCCGCAGTACGACTGGATGGGCCCGGCCAAGGCCGCGCTGGAGGCCACCTCCCGCTACATGGCCCGTGACCTGGGCTCGCGCAACATCCGCTGCAACCTGGTCTCGGCCGGCCCGATCGGCTCGATGGCCGCCAAGTCCATCCCCGGCTTCTCGGAGCTGGCCTCGGTCTGGGACGCCCGCTCCCCGCTGAAGTGGGACCTCTCGGACCCGGAGCCGGCCGGCCGCGGCGTCGTCGCGCTGCTCTCGGACTGGTTCCCGAAGACCACCGGCGAGATCATCCACGTCGACGGCGGCCTGCACGCCATCGGCGCCTGACCGCACACCGGCAGCGGCACTGCCCGGCACCGGCTCTCACGAGCGGGTGCCGGGCAGTGCCTTTTCCGCGCTCCCGCAGAACATCCGTCCGGTCGGCCCTCCGCCGGCCGGCCCTCGGCCGGTCAGCCCTCGGCCGGGCGACAGGAGCCGATGGCGCGGCCGGCCTCGACCGAGGCGCGGGCCGCGTCGCCGGCCCGGATGGCGTCGATGATGCCGTCGTGGCCGACGTAGCGTTCGGCGACCAGCTCGGGCCCGACGTCGTGGCGCAGGTGGGCCCGCATGACCTCGCCCAGGTCCGCGTACACGGCGGCGAGCACGTCGTTGTGGGCGGCGGCCACCACGGCCTGGTGGAAGGCGGCGTCGGCCTGCACGAAGTCCTCCGCGTCACCCGAGGACCAGGCGCTCTCGCGGCGCGCGAGCGTGCTCCCCAGCAGGTCCAGGTCGCGCCCGGTGCGCCGGCCGGCGGCGAGCCCGGCGGCGGACATCTCCAGGGTGGAGCGCAGCTCGGCGACCTGGACCTGGTCGGCGTCGGCGAAGCGCCGGTGCATCACGCCGGCCAGCTCACTGGTGGCCATGACGTAGGTGCCGGAGCCCTGCCGGATGTCCAGCAGCCCGTTGTGCGCGAGCGCCCGGACGGCCTCCCGGACGGTGTTGCGGGCGACCCCCAGCTGCTCGACCAGGGCGGCCTCGGTGGGGATGCGGGAGCCCACGGGCCACTCGCCGGAGGTGATCTGGGTGCGCAGTTGCGCGATCACCTGGTCGGACAAGGGGGTGCGCCTCGGAGAGGTCAGCGCCACGGGGGGCTCCTCGCGGGTAGATCGGATCGGGCCATCATGCCAACAACGGGGGCTGCTGCGCCCGGCCGCCGTGAAGGGGGTGCGCTAATTCATCCCATCATTCTATGATGTCGTCCATGTCCACCGCAGACTCCCCCGCCGACGCGCGCACCGCTCCCCGGCCGGCCGCGCGCACCGAGCCCGCCGCCGGGCCCCGCACCGAGCCGCCCGCCGGGCCCGGGCACCGGCCGGAGCGCCGCGCCAGGTTCCTCACCGTGCTGTTCGCGGTCGCCGTCGCGGTGGCCGCGTTGAACCTCCGGCCGGTCGTCACCAGCCTCGGCCCGCTGCTGGAGCGCGTCCGCGAGGACCTCGGGATGAGCGCCACCCTCGCCGGACTGCTCACCGCCCTCCCCTCACTCTGCTTCGCCGCCTTCGGCTTCGCAGCCCCGGTGCTGGCCCGCCGGATCGGCCCGATCGCGGTGGTCACCGCCGGCATGGGCGCGATCACCCTCGGCCTGGTGGCCCGCTCCTTCGCCGGCGGGACGGCGGTGTTCCTGCTGCTCACCGCGGTCTCGCTGGCCGGTGTGGCGGTCGCCAACGTGCTGATCCCGGTGGTGATCAAGCGGTACTTCCCCGGGCAGGTCGGCCCGATGATCGGCCTCTACTCGATGGCCCTGTCGGCCGGCACGGCGCTCGCCGCGGCCGTCACCGTGCCGCTGACCTCGGCCATGGGCGGCGGCTGGCGCCTCGGCCTGGGCATCTGGGCGGTGGCCGGCGCGATCGCCCTGGTGCTCTGGCTGGCCACCCTGCTGACCCACCGCGAGAAGGCCGGCGGGCACTCCCGGTCCGCCGAGCGGCTGCCGATCACGCGCAGCCGGACGGCCTGGGCGCTGGCCGGCTTCTTCGGGCTCCAGGCCACCGGCGCGTACGTCACGATGGGCTGGATGCCGAAGATCTTCCAGGACGCCGGCATCTCCGAGGGCACCTCGGGCGTGCTGCTCGCGGTGACCATGGTGGTCGGCGTGCCGGTCTCCTTCGTCCTGCCGAACTGGGCGGCCCGGCGCGGGGACCAGCGGATCTTCGTGGTGGTGCTGGCGGCCTGCGGCATCGCCGGCTACAGCGGTCTCGCGCTGGCACCGGCCGGTGCGCCCTGGCTGTGGGCCGCGCTGATGGGCCTGTCGAACTGCGCGTTCCCGCTGGTGCTGACCATGATCGGGCTGCGGGCCCGGAGCGCGGGCGGCGTTGCCCAGCTGTCCGCCTTCGCCCAGGGCATCGGCTACCTGATCTCGATTCCCGGCCCGATCCTGATCGGCAGCCTCTACCAGGCGACCGGCGAGTGGTACCTGCCGATGGGCCTGCTGGCCCTGCTGCTGGTGCCGCAGATGGCGCTCGGGCTGCGGGCGGCGCTGCCCCGCACCATCGAGGACGAGGTCGGCCGGGCCGCCGCGCCCGCCGCCCGCTGAGCGGTCGGCCCGGGGCCGCCGTCCGAGGGGGCCGGGCCGGGGGCCGCCGGGGGTGGATGGGAGACTCGGGACATGCCCGTACTCGAACCCAACCCCACCGACGGCCACAAGAAGCTGGCCCAGATCGCCGGTCTGATCGTCGGCATCGTCGTCCTGCTGGCCGTGGTCGCGATCGTCGCGCGGAACGTCGGCTGATCCGGCCCGGCTGCGGCTGACGTCCGGCCCCGCCGCGGGCGATCGGCCCACTCCTGAGAGTGGTGCTGACCGCAGCGCCGCGCCCGGCGGCCGGTTTTCTGCCAAGCTTGCTGGGTATGAGCGCCGACACGCCCCGCAGGATCATCGTCCTCCGTCACGCCAAGGCCGACTGGCCGAACCAGGTCGACGACCACGAGCGACCGCTGGCCGACCGCGGCCGACACCAGGCGCCGGACTCCGGCCGCTGGCTGGCCGACTCCGGCATCAACCCCGACTACGTGCTCTGCTCGACCGCCCTGCGCACCCGGGAGACCTGGAAGCTCGCCGTGCACGAGCTGCCGCACCGGCCCGCGAAGACGGTGTACGAGGACCGGGTCTACGACGCCAGCCCCGGCGAGATCATCAAGGTGCTCCAGGAGACCCCGGACGACTACGCCGACCTGGTGCTGGTCGGCCACAACCCCGGTGTGCTCGGCCTGACCCAGGTGCTGGCGGGCGACGAGGGCGACCGGGAGGCGCTGGAGCGGCTGCGCCTCGGCGGCTTCCCGACGGCGGCCATCGCGGTGCTGGCGTTCAGCGGCCCGTGGAAGGCCGTGGAGCCCGGGGTGGCGGAGCTGGTGTCGTACCACACGCCGCAGGACTGACACGCGGGACGCACTGCGGAAGGGGCGCGAGGATCGGCTCCTCGCGCCCCTTCCGCACTGCTCACCGCCCCTGCTTCACTCCGTCGGGGTGCCGTCCAGGGCGTCGGCCGCCTCGACCTCCTCGCGGGTGATCCCCAGCAGGTAGAGCACCGTGTCCAGGAACGGCACGTTGACCGAGGTGTCCGCGGCCTCGCGGACCACCGGCTTGGCGTTGAAGGCCACCCCGAGGCCGGCCGCGTTCAGCATGTCCAGGTCGTTGGCGCCGTCGCCGATCGCCACCGTCTGCTCCAGCGGCACCTTCGCCTGCTCGGCGAAGCGGGCCAGCCAGCGCGCCTTGCCCGCCCGGTCGACGATCTCGCCCGTCACCCGGCCGGTGAACTTCCCGTCCGCCACCTCCAGGGTGTTGGCCGCCGCGAAGTCCAGCCCCAGCAGCTCGACCAGATGGTCGGTGACCTGGGTGAAGCCCCCCGACACGATCGCCACCTGGAAGCCGAGGCGCTGCAGCGTACGGATCAGCGTGCGGGCGCCCGGCGTCAGCCGGACCTCGGCCCGCACCTTGTCCGTCACGCTCGCGTCGAGCCCGGCCAGCAGCGCGACCCGGGCGCGCAGCGACTCCTCGAAGTCCAGCTCGCCGGCCATCGCGGCGGCCGTCACCTCGGCGACCTTCTCCTCGCAGCCCGCGTGCGCGGCGAAGAGCTCGATCACCTCGTCCTGGATCAGCGTGGAGTCGACGTCCATCACGACCAGCCGCTTGGCGCGGCGCTGCAACCCGGCCTGGACGACCGCGATGTCGAGCCGCTGGGCGGCGGCCTCCTGCGCGAGCTCGGCCCGCAGCACGTCGGTGGCGACGCCCGACACGGCCAGTTCCACGGCCGTCACCGGGTACTTGGCCAGCCGGAACACCCGGTCGATGTTGCCGCCGGCCGCGGTGATCCGGGCGGTCAGCCCGGAGACGGCGGAGGCGGTCAGCGGGTGGCCGAGCACGGTGACGTGCGAGCGGCCCTCGCGGCGCGGGCGGTTGTCGCCGGTGCCGGAGATGATCTCGGCCTGGAGCTTCAGCTCCTCGGCCCAGCGGTGCACGGTGACGCGCAGTGACCCCTCGGCGCCCGGCGAGCCGCCGGCCGGGGGAGTGGTCAGGGCGCAGAGGGTTATCCGGCCCCGGGTCACCATCTGTTCGATGTCGATCACGTCGACGCCGAACTCGGCGAGGGTGGCGAACAGCCCGGCGGTGATGCCGGGTCGGTCCTTGCCGAACACCTTGACGAGCAGGGTGCGCTCGTCCTCGGTCCGGGGCTGCGGGCTGGGGACGGGCTCAGCGGCCGGGGGCGATGCGTTCATGGTGGCTCCCACGCTACCCGGCGGCAGCCGTCGCCACGGCACCGGTCCGGCCCGTGGACGCGGCCGCACCGGTGCCGTGACGACGGCTGCCGCGAATCGTTGCCACCTGGTCACAGTCCGCGGGGTCGGCTTTCACCTACGGGCGCCGGACTGGAATGATTCCCCGCGTCGCATCACGCACATCACACCCCCGCAGGGGGCCAAATCGGGGGACCGAGAGAGCGGGGCAGGCGCGCAGTGCCGCAACTCGTCATTGACATCAACGGGCAACAGCGGACCCTGGAGCCGGGGCGGGCCTACACGATCGGGCGCAACCCGCAGGCCGACTTCCAGTTCGAGGACGCCCGGGTCTCCTGGCAGCACGCCACCATCTCCTTCAACGGGGCGGGTTGGGTGCTGGACGACCACGGCAGCACCAACGGCACGTACGTCGGAGGCGGCCGCACCCTGCAGGCGCAGCTCTTCCCCGGCGCGGTGGTCAACCTCGGCAACGGCGAGAACGGCCCCCGGCTGAGCTTCTCCGCACCCGCCCCGGCCCAGGCCCCCGCGCAGGCGCAGGCCTGGCACGACGCGGCGACCAACCGCAGTGCCGTCCCGGCCGCCCAGCCCTGGGCACCGCAGGCCCCGGTGCACCAGCCGCCCGTCCACCAGCCCCCGGTGCACCAGCCCCCGGTCCACCAGCAGTGGGACGCGCCCACGCCGCCGCCCGCCTTCCCGCAGCAGCACGGCGGCCCGCAGGGGTTCCCCGGGCAGGGAGTGCCGCCGCAGGCCGCGGCGCCGCAGCAGTCCGGCCCGCAGCCGACCATGATCCGCAACCTGGCCGCCGGGATGCGCACCGTCCGGATCGGCCGCGCGCTGGACAACGACATCGTCGTCTCCGACCTCCAGGTCTCCCGCCACCACGCCGAGCTGCGCCAGCTGCCCGACGGCCGCTACGAGATCGTCGACCTCGGCAGCCACAACGGGATCTTCCTCAACGGCCACCCCGTCCAGCGCCAGCTGATGGGCCCGCAGGACCGCCTGACCGTCGGCCACTCCAGCTTCGTGCTGGTCGGCGACCAGCTGCAGGAGTTCGTCGACACCGGTGCGGTCTCCTTCTCGGCCCGCCACCTGACCGTCGAGGTCGACTTCAAGGGCGGCAAGAAGGTCCTGCTCAACGACGTCAGCTTCGGCGTCCCGGAGAAGTCGCTGGTGGCCGTCATCGGCCCGTCCGGCTCCGGCAAGTCGACGCTGCTGCGCGCCCTCACCGGGTACCGCCCGGCCGACCGCGGCGACGTCCTCTACGACGGCCGCAACCTCTACAAGCAGTTCGCCGAGCTGCGCGCCCGGATCGGCCTCGTCCCGCAGTCGGAGATCCTGCACAAGGAACTCACCGTCCGCACCGCCCTCAAGTTCGCCGCCCGGCTGCGCTTCCCCGGCGACACCGAGTCCGCCGAGCGCGAGCGCCGGATCGACGAGGTGCTGTACGAGCTCCGCCTGGACAAGCGCGCCGACAACCGGATCACGGCGCTCTCCGGCGGTCAGCAGAAGCGCGTCTCGGTCGCCCTGGAGCTGCTCACCAAGCCGTCGCTGATCTTCCTGGACGAGCCGACCTCCGGCCTCGACCCGGGCATGGACCGCGAGGTGATGCAGATGCTGCGCACCCTCGCGGACGACGGCCGCACCATCCTGGTCGTCACCCACTCGGTGGCCGAACTCGCCCTCTGTGACAGGCTGCTGGTGATGGCGCCGGGCGGTTCGGTGGCGTACTTCGGCCCGCCGGACGAGGCCCTGCACTTCTTCGGCTACGAGACCTGGGCCGATGTCTTCCAGGCCTTCGAGAACTACCCGGACCACGACTGGGCCGGCCGCTACCGCGGGTCGGTGCACTACCAGCAGTACTCGGCGGACGCCGACTCGGTGGCCGCGCAGTCGCCGCAGATCGCCCGCGAGCAGATCCGGCCGCCGAAGCCGCAGAGCTGGGGCTCGCAGCTCTGGACGCTGGTCCGCCGCTACCTGGCGGTGATCGCCTCGGACCGGGGCTTCATCGCACTTTCCGTCCTGCTGCCGCTGGTGCTGGGCGGGGTGAGCGCGGTGATCCCCGACAAGTGCGGGCTGGCCGCCTGCGCGGGCACCGGGCGCAACGACGTGGCCCGGATGATCCTGCTGGTGCTGGCCTTCGGCGCCTGCCTGTCCGGCTCGGCGAACTCCGTCCGTGAGCTGATCAAGGAACGGGCGATCTACGAACGGGAACGCGCCACCGGCCTGTCCCGGTCCGCCTACCTGATGTCGAAGATCATCGTGCTCGGCGCGGTCAGCTTCCTCCAGGGCGGGATCATCTCCGCCATCGGCTTCGGCGTCCGCACCCTGCCCGACGAGGGCCTGATCTTCGCGCACGCGCCCGCCACCGAGATGGCGATCGGCATCATCCTGCTCAGCTTCACCTCGATGATGTTCGGCCTGGTCGTCTCGGCGCTGGTCAAGACCGCCGAGAAGACGATGCCGCTGCTGGTGATGTTCGCCATCGTGCAGATGGTCTTCACCGGTGCGATCTTCCAGCTCTTCCACAAGCCGGGCCTGGAGCAGCTGGCCTGGCTGATGCCCGCCCGTTGGGGCGTCGCCGCGGCCGGCAACACCCTCGACCTGGCGCACATCTCCCCGGTCGTGGTCACCAGGCCGCCGGCCAAGCCCGAGCTGGACCCGCTGTGGGGCCACTCCGTCGGCTTCCTGATCCTCAACTGGATCGCGATGATCGTCCTCTCGGTCGGCCTCGCCTTCGCCGTCCAGCGCCTCCAGCGCCGGCACGAGCCCGAGGTCATGCGCCAGGGCTGATCCGCCCGCCGGCCCACCGCCCCGCACGGGCGGCCCTCCCACCCCGGGAGGGCCGCCCGTCGGCGTTCCGGCGGCCGGTCCTAGGCCTGCAGACCCGGGCCCGGCACGTCCGCGGACCGACGACCGGCCGCCGGCCCGGCGGTAGGTTGGCGGTATGCCGCCCGCGTCCAGTGAAGAACCCGCGCCGTCCTGCGACCCCTGTCTCGGCGGGATCGTGGCCGTCAGCAACGCGGTCCTGGCGATGAGCCGCCACCTGGAGGTGCGCGAGGTCCTGCGCCGGATCACCGCCTCCGCCCGCACCCTGCTCGGCGCCGAGTACGCCGCCCTCGGCGTGCCCGACGACCACGGCGGCTTCGCCCAGTTCGTGGTGGACGGCATCACCGACGAGCAGTGGCGGGCGATCGGCCCGCTGCCCCGCCAGCACGGGGTGCTCGCGGCGATGCTGCAGAAGTCCGGGCCGACCCGGCTCGCCGACGTCCGCAGGGCGCCGGACTTCGGGGGCTGGCCCGATGCGCACCCCGACATGCACGCCTTCCTCGGCATGCCGATCCTGGACGGCGAGGAGGCCGGCAGCGCCGACGGCGCCGGGCACGAGGTGCTCGGCGTGATCTTCCTCGCCAACAAGAGCGCCGGCGGCGGCTTCACCGACCGCGACGAGGAACTGCTCCGGATCCTCGCCGCGCACGCCGCCATCGCCCTCGGCAACGCCCGGCTCTACGAACGCAGCCGCGAACTCACCCTGGCCGGCGAACGCGCCCGGATCGCCCACGACCTGCACGACGCCGTCTCGCAGAAGCTCTTCTCCCTGCGGCTGACCGCCCAGGCCGCCGCCACTCTGGTCGGGCGCGACCCGGCCAGGGCCCGCGCCGAACTCGGCGAGGTCGCCCGGCTGGCCGCCGAGGCCGCCGACGAACTGCGCGCCGTGGTCGTCGAGCTGCGCCCGGCCGCGCTGGAGGAGGACGGCCTGGTCGCCACCCTCGCCTCCCAGGTGCAGGTGCTGGACCGTGCGCACACCGCCTCGGTCGCCTTCGGCACCGAGGGCGTGCGCGCACTGCCGGCCGGCCAGGAGGCGGCGGTGCTGCGGGTCGCCCAGGAGGCCCTGCACAACGCGCTGCGGCACTCCGGCGCCGAGCACGTCCTGGTCAGCCTGACCGGCACCGCCGCCCGGGGCGCCGTGCTCCGGGTCACGGACGACGGCCGGGGCTTCGACCCGGAGTCCGTCCGGCGGGCGGGCCGCCACCTCGGGCTGGTCTCGATGCGCGACCGCGCCGCCGCCGTCGGTGGCCGGCTCACCCTGGACTCGGCCCCCGGCAAGGGGACGGCCGTCGAACTGGAGGTCCCCGGTGCCTGAGAACCCGCTGATCCGCGTCCTGCTGGTCGACGACCACCAGGTGGTCCGGCGCGGCCTGCGCACCTTCCTGGAGGTGCAGGAGGACATCGAGGTGGTCGGCGAGGCGGCCGACGGCGCCGAGGGCGTCGCCAAGGCCCAGGAGCTCGGCCCCGACGTGGTCCTGATGGACCTCAAGATGCCCGGCGTGGACGGCATCGAGGCGCTGCGGATGCTCAAGGAGGGCGGCAGCACCGCCCGGATCCTGATCGTCACCAGCTTCACCGAGCACCGCACCATGGTCCCGGCGCTGCGGGCCGGCGCCGCCGGGTACGTGTACAAGGACGTCGACCCGGAGGCCCTGGCCGGTGCCATCCGCTCCGTCCACGCGGGTCACGTCCTGCTCCAGCCCGAACTCGCCGAGGCGCTGCTCTCGGAGGACGTCCCGCGCTCCCCGCAGGGCCGTGGCGCGGCCCTGACGGAACGTGAGCGCGAGGTGCTCGGCCACATCGCGGACGGCCGCTCCAACCGCGAGATCGCCCGCGGCCTGCACCTTTCGGAGAAGACCGTCAAGACGCACGTGTCGAACATCCTCATGAAGCTCGACGTCGCGGACCGCACCCAGGCCGCCCTGTGGGCGGTCCGCAACGGCGCGGCCCGCGAGAGCTGACCGCCCGGCGGGAGCCGGCGTGGCGCAGGTGCCGGGGGTCAGTCCGAGCGCTCGTCCACCAGCGCGTTGTACGCCGCGACCTGGGCCCGGCGGGCTGTCCGCTGCAGGGGGGCGAGCGCGGCCCGGCGGGCCGTCATCTCGGACGCGCTGACCGCCGCGCCGTGCCCGCCCGCGGCGATCGACAGCAGCGCCGTCACCTGCCGGGCCGACTCCAGCACCCGGACCGCGCGCGCCGGGTACCCCGGTGCCAGCAGCTCGGCGTGCTTGCGCCGGCGGTACGCCTCCAGCGCCCGCAGTGCCTGCGGGCCGGCCCCGGCCACGTCCAGGCGGGCCAGCAGCACGGTCGTCTCGCGCAGGCCGTCCGCCAGCTCGCGCTCCGCCTCGTGCAGCGAGGGCACGTCGGCGGGCGGCGCCTCCTGCACCTCGGAGCAGCGCCACAGCACGGTCGCCGAGCGGTCCCCCTCCGGCCCGAACACCTCGACCTCGGGGACCAGCCCCAGTGGCACGCCGACCGCCAGCACGGCCTCGCCCGCGCCCATCGCCCGCGTGTTGAACTCGGCGGGCCCGGTCAGCCCCAGCGGGTGGCCGGCCGCCGGCAGGGCGAGCCGCAGCCCTGTGACGCCGAGCACCCGGAGCCGTCCGAGTGCCCAGGTCAGGCCGTGCAGCTCGCCGGGGGCGTCACCGGGCAGGCCGGTCACCCGGTGGGTGTCGTCCTCGCCGAGGACGGCGGCGGCGGCGTTGTCGGGCGGGGCGAATCCGGCCAGCAGGGCATTGCCCCACGCGGTCAGGCGCCCTGATCGGGGCTCTTCGTACGGATTGTCGGCAGGTGTCACGAGCATCCGGCCAGCCTACGGAAATCTGTCCCACCCGGGTGGCGTAGGTTTGCCCTGTGCTGCGAGCGGCGCACCTCCTCCGTACCTGTCCGGCTGCTGGAGTAGGCTGCCCGCCCGCACCGCAGTCGAGACGAGTGGACCGCGCCCCGAGGACCCACGGCCAAGGCTTTCCTCGGTCAGTAGCCCCGGGCGGCCGAATTCTGTATTGGGGAAGGCGTAGGCATGAGCGACGTGCTGGAGCTGGTGGACGTATCCGTGGTCCGGGAGGGTCGCGAGCTGGTCGAGCAGGTTTCCTGGGCGGTCTCGGAGGGCGAGCGCTGGGTCATCCTCGGGCCCAACGGCGCCGGGAAGACCACCCTGCTGCAGATCGCCTCCACCTACCTGTTCCCGAGCAGCGGCAAGGTGACCGTGCTGGGCGAGAAGCTCGGCGAGGTCGACGTCTTCGAGCTGCGGGCCCGGATCGGCCTGGCCGGCTCGTCCATGATCGACAAGCTGCCCGCCGAGCAGACCGTCCTCCAGACGGTGCTCACCGCCGCGTACGGCATGACCGCCAGCTGGCGCGAGCAGTACGAGGAGACCGACGAGTTCCGGGCGCTCGCCCTGCTCGACCGGCTCGGCATGGCGGACTTCACCACCCGTAAGTTCGGCACCCTCTCCGAGGGCGAGCGCAAGCGCACCCTGATCGCCCGCGCGCTGATGACCGACCCGGAGCTGCTGCTGCTCGACGAGCCCGCCGCCGGCCTGGACCTCGGCGGCCGCGAGGACCTGGTCCGCCGCCTCGGCGCGCTGGCCCAGGACGAGTTCGCCCCGGCGATGGTGATGGTCACCCACCACGTCGAGGAGATCGCCCCCGGCTTCACCCACGTCCTGATGATCCGCCAGGGCAAGGTCCTGACGGCCGGCCCGATCGACACCGACCTGACCGCCCGCAACCTCTCGCTCTGCTTCGGCCTGCCGCTGACCCTGGAGCGCCACGGCGACCGCTGGTCCGCGCAGGGCCTGCCGCTCGGCTGAAGGACTCCTCCGGGCCGCCCCGGGGGAGTTCCGGGGAGTCCTGAACTCACTGAACCGGAGCCGGTCGCACGCGCGACCGGTTTCCGCCCATCCACCTGCGGGAACCTTCCGCCTCGAAGGCCCTACCTCCCTAGGATGGACACGTGGACAGCTGGATCTGGTGGCTCCTCGCCGCCGTCGCTCTGGGCATACCGCTGGTGATCACCGCGATGCCGGAGTTCGCCATGTTCGCGGTCGGAGCCGGCGCGGCCGCCGGCGTCGCGGGGCTCGGGGCGGGTGTCGTCTGGCAGGTCCTCACCTTCGTCGCGGTCTCCACCGCGCTGCTCGTGGTGGTGCGGCCGATCGCCTACCGCCAGCTCAAGAACGGCCCGCAGGTCAGGATGGGCATCGAGGCGCTCACCGGCGCCACCGCGGTCGTCGCGGAAACAGTCGACGGGGAGGGCGGGCGGATCAAGCTGAACGGCGAGATCTGGTCGGCCCGCGCGCTCAACCCCGGCAGCGTGTACCAGCCGGGGCAGCAGGTCGACATCGTCGAAATCCAGGGCGCGACCGCCCTGGTCGTCTAGGGGGAGAGTCCGTGGAACCCGTCCTTATCGTCCTGGTCGTCCTGGTCGTGGTGGCATTCATCGCGCTGATCAAGACGATCCAGGTCATCCCGCAGGCCAGCGCCGCGATCGTGGAGCGCTTCGGCCGCTACACCCGGACGCTCAACGCCGGCCTGAACATCGTCGTCCCGTTCATCGACCGGGTCCGCAACCGGATCGACCTGCGCGAGCAGGTCGTCCCCTTCCCGCCGCAGCCGGTGATCACCCAGGACAACCTGGTGGTCAACATCGACACGGTGATCTACTACCAGGTCACCGACGCCCGCGCCGCCACCTACGAGGTCGCCAGCTACATCCAGGCGATCGAGCAGCTCGTCATCACCACGCTGCGCAACATCATCGGCTCGATGGACCTCGAATCCACCCTGACCTCCCGTGAGGTCATCAACGCCGGGCTGCGCGGGGTGCTCGACGAGGCCACCGGCAAGTGGGGCATCCGCGTCAACCGCGTCGAGCTCAAGGCGATCGACCCGCCGACCTCCATCCAGGACTCGATGGAGAAGCAGATGCGTGCCGACCGCGACAAGCGCGCCTCCATCCTCACCGCCGAGGGCGCCCGGCAGGCCGCGATCCTGCGCGCCGAGGGCGACAAGCAGGCCGAGGTGCTCAAGGCCGAGGGTGAGGCCCAGGCCGCGGTGCTGCGCGCCGACGGTGAGGCCGCCGCCATCCGGACGGTCTTCGAGGCCATCCACGAGGGCGACGCCGACCAGAAGCTGCTCGCCTACCAGTACCTGCAGACCCTGCCCGAGATCGCCAAGGGCGACGCCAACAAGCTCTGGATCATCCCGAGCGAGATCGGCGACGCCATCAAGGGCATCGGCGGTGCCTTCAGCGGCCTGGCCGGCGGAGCCGCCCCCGTCGCCGCCCCGGCCGCCACCCAGGTCCCGCTCGACCCGGCGGCCGGCCCCCGCCCGGTCGACACCGAGAAGGGCACCGCCCGCCCCCGGGTCGACCGCACCCGCGAGTACCCGAAGATCGACCCGGAGTGACCCCGGGCGGCGCTGCCGCCCGAAGTCGTCCGACGCGACAGCCGCGACGCCCGCGAAGCCGAGGGCCCGCTCCCGAACCTGACCGGGGGCGGGCCCTCGGCCGTGCGAGCGGGCCCGGTCCGGGCACCCGCCGCCGTCCCGGACGACGGGCCCCGGTCCGGGCACCCGCCGCCGACCCGGACGA
>NZ_JBHUWW010000036.1:56825-63025 GCF_042669755.1 Kitasatospora sp. NPDC057223
CCGGGCCCCGGTCCGGGCACCCGCCCCGTCCCGGACGACGGGCCCCGGTCCGGGCACCCGCCCCGTCCCGGACGACGGGCCCCGGTCCGGGCACCCGCCCCGTCCCGGACGACGGGCCCCGGTCCGGGCACCCCGGGCCCGCTACGGCATGATCGCCCTCGGACAGGCCGGACAGGACCGAGCGGAGGGAAGACGGATGACACTCTGGGAGGGCCTCGCCGTCCTGCTCGCCGGCGTCGGCGCGGGCACCATCAACGCGATCGTGGGCTCCGGCACCCTGATCACCTTCCCGGTGCTGCTCGCCCTCGGCCTGCCGCCCGTCACCGCCAACGTCTCCAACACCCTCGGCCTCGTCCCCGGTTCGGTCAGCGGAGTCATCGGCTACCGCCGCGAACTCGCCGGCCAGGGCCGTCGGCTGCGCCGTCTCGGCACCGCCTCCCTGTTCGGCGGCCTGCTCGGCGCCGTACTGCTGGTGAGACTCCCCAGCGAGGCCTTCGACACCATCGTCCCCGTCCTCATCCTGCTCGCCCTCGTCCTGGTGGTCATCCAGCCCCGGGTGGCCCGCGCCGTCGCCGCCCGGCGCGGCGAGGGCGGCGACCCCGACGGCGGCCCGCTGCTGCTCACCGGCGTCTTCCTGACCGGCATCTACGGCGGCTACTTCGGCGCCGCCCAGGGCGTCCTGCTGCTCGCGCTGATGGGCATGCTGCTGCAGGACAGCATGCAGCGGATCAACGCCGTCAAGAACGGCCTGGCGCTGATCGTGAACGCGGTCGCGGCCGTCTTCTTCCTCTTCACCTCCGTCATCGACTGGACGGCCGTGCTGCTCATCGCGGCCGGCTCGGTGGTCGGCGGACAGGTCGGCGCCAAGGTCGGCCGGCGGCTCCCGGCACCGGTGCTGCGCACCGTCATCGTGGTCGTCGGCCTGATCGCCGTCACCCGGCTGCTCCTCGGCTGACGCGGGGATCCGGAGCCGGCGCAGGGATCCGGGCCGGCCGCGAGGTGTCGCCGACGCTGCGGGCCTCCGCCTTCCTATGCTCCAGGGAGGAATCCAGGCAGGGCCTCCGTCCGGCCTGACACCACCGGCACCCGGGAGCGGACCGATGAGCAGAGCACTCCTGACCGAGGACGAGATCACCCAGGGCCTGGCCGCGCTCCCCGAGTGGTCACGCGTGGGCGACACCATCGTCCGGACCGCCAGCGCCGACGACTTCCCGGCGGCGATCAGGGTCGTCGTCGCCGTCGCGGCCGACGCGCAGGCCCTGGACCACCACCCGGACATCGACATCCGCTGGCGCACCCTGCACTTCGCCCTCTCCACCCACAGCTCGGGCGGGCTGACCGCGCTGGACCTCACCCTCGCCGCCCGGATCGACGCCGCCCTGCGGGCCGAGAGCTCGGAGGGCCGGTAGCGCCCCACGGCGGCGGTGAAGGGCCGTCACCGTGCCCACGGCGGGCGGAGCGGCCCGCGCCGCCCGCCGTGAGATGCTGACTGCCGCATCGCAGGCAGCGGGAGGGACGCACCACATGGCTCAGGACCTTCCCCCCGCTGTCGGCCCGCACGGGCAGCAGCCCTGGTACCCCGGCCAGGAGCAACCGCAGCAGCCGTGGCCGCCGGCCGACGGCCCGCAGTGGCAGCAGGCCGTCCCCGCCCAGCGCGAGCCGGACGGCTACTCCGACGGCTACGGGTACCAGCAGCCGGCGCCCTCCGGCCACGGGCAGAACCCGTACGGCGACACCGGGCACCAGCCCGGGTACGCACCCCGGCAGGACCACTCGTACGGCCAGTACCCGGCCTACGACGGCTACCAGGACACGGCGGACGGGCAGCTCTACGCACCGGCGGGCGCCGAGTACCCGGCGGACGGCTACCTCCCCTACGAGCCGGTACCCGGGCCGGTGCCGCAGCCGGTGCCCGCGGCCGCGCCGACGGCGGCGGACGCCTCCCGCGGTGACCGGCCCCGGCCCTCACTGGCGGCCAGGGTCAGGACGGCCGCCGAGACCGTCGTCTCGGCGGACCACGCGCCCACCCCCCGTGCCCTGGCCGTCCGGGCCGGCGCCGGTCTCGCCGCCCTCGCCGTCCTGGTCACGGCCGGAGTGATGGTGAGCGGGGAGAACAGCGGCGCCGACACCGGGAGCCCGTCGGCCGCCGCCTCCGGCGAGAAGGGCTTCACCGCCGTCCACACCAAGGCGTGGTCGGCGGAACCGGCCGCCGCAGCACAGCCCGGATCCGACGACACCCTGCTGGGCAGCTGGCTGCTCGGCGGCAGCGTCGTCCGCGCCGAGGCCGCCGGAGTGCAGGCCTACGACCTCGCCACCGGCAAGGCCGGCTGGGCGGTCGAGCCGCCGGCGGCGGGCGCCGTGCCGTGCGGGCTCTCCTCCTCCGTCAACGGCGCCGGCCTCGGCGCCGTCCTGTTCCGCCCCCAGGCCGACCCGGCCAGCCCCTGCACCCTGGTCGTCGCCGTCGACACCGGTACCGGCAAGACGGTCTGGACGAAGACGCTCTCGGACGCCAAGGACCACTACGGCGCCCGGATCGGCGTCACCGACGACAAGGTGATCGCGGTCGGCGACGACAAGGTGCTGGCCTGGCAGGCCGCCGACGGCGTCGACGTCTGGCAGTACACCGGGCAGGGCAAGTTCTGCACCCTCTCCGGCGGCGTCCAGGGCGGGACGGTCTTCCTGCACAGCAGTTGTGCGGACTCCACGCCGGTCGACCAGGCCGTCTCGCTGAACACCGCCGACGGCAAGGTCGGCTGGGCGAAGGGCCTCACCAACCAGCCGAAGACGGTCACCGTGCTCTCCGCCGAGCCGGCCGTCCTCGGCACCACGGGCGCGCAGCCCGCCGACGACCGCATCTTCGCCTGGGGCGCCACCGGCGACCCGGCGGCCGAAGTCCCCGTCCTCGCCGAGGACAGCCGGATCGACGCCGTGCACGGGAGCTTCTCGGCCACCCCCGGCATGTTCTTCCAGGGCAGCACCATGGCCGTCACCCTGGTCCCCGCGGCCGGCGGCCCGGTGGCCATCGCCGCGTACGACCTGACGACCGGCAAGCAGCAGTGGAAGGCCGTCACCGCCGGGAAGGGCGAGAAGGGCAAGGTACGGGCGGTCGGCCTCGACAACGGCGCCCTGCTGCTCGCGGCCGACGAACGGCTCGGCCAGCCCGCCCGCCTCAGCCGCTTCGCGCTCGCGAGCGGCCAGGAGACCGTCGGCGGCTCCTTCCCGCAGGGCACCGGCTCACTGCTGATAGCGGGCCGGGTGCTGATCGGCGGCGACGAGGTGGTCGCCGTCCCGGAGCACTCCGCCACCTTCGGCATCGCCTCCGCCTACCGGGCCAAGGGCTGACCACACCCTCGTGACGGTGCGCCGACGGGCCGGCCGGTCCCCCGATCGGGCCGGCCCGCCGGCTGTCCTCAGGCCGCCGCGAACATCTGCTCCGGCAGCCAGGCGGCCAGCTCCCGGACGTCCGAGCCGCGCAGGCCCAGCGCCAGCATCAGGGTGGCCTGCGGGGTCGGCTCGAACGGCTTGCGGAGCAGCTTCATACCGGCCTGCTCGGGCGTCCGGTCCGCCTTGCGCTGGTTGTCCTCCGCGCAGGCGGCCACCGTGTTCAGCCAGCTGTCGGCGCCGCCGCGCGACTTCGGCTGCAGGTGGTCCACCGTCGTCCCCCGGCGCCCGCAGTACGCGCACAGGTGCTGGTCGCGCACCAGCACCCCACGGCGCGACCACGGCGCCCGTTGTCGGAACGGCACCCGGACGTACCGCTGCAGCCGGATCACCCGCGGTACCGGAACACTCACGCCCGTACCGCGCACCGTGCGCAGCGGATGTGCGTCCTCGACGACCGCCTTGTCCTGAAGCACCAGCACCACGGCCCGCTGCATCGACACGGTCGTCAGCGGCTCGTAGCTCGCATTGAGCACCAGCGTGTTGCGCACCTCGGCCACCTCCTCGCAGGCGTGCCAAGGTGGCACGACCGGCTCCCCACACGTCACTGCCGCCGCACGGCGGTGGGACCACTGTGAACGGACCCGGGGCCGTCGAACAACGGAATTTCCGGTGTCGGCCCGGGGCCCGGCGCAGGCGGCCCGCACGCGCGGGCGAAAACTCCCTGGCCCCGACCGCGTACCCTCTAGAACGCTGGAGTCGCTCCGCACCGGGGCCCGATCGAACAGGGCCCGCACCAACGGACGGGCGCCCGATCGAAGGAGAATCGTGACCGTGACGGACATCGTCGACGAGCTGCGGTGGCGTGGGCTGATCGCCCTGTCCACCGACGAGGACGCACTGCGCAAGGCGTTCGCGGACGGCCCGGTCACGTTCTATTGCGGCTTCGACCCGACAGCCGTGAGCCTGCACCTCGGCAATCTGGTGCAGATCCTCACCATGCGCCGGATCCAGGATGCCGGGAACCTCCCGCTCGGCCTCGTCGGCGGCGCCACCGGCCTGATCGGCGACCCCAAGCCGAACGCCGAGCGCGTGCTCAACGACCCCGAGACCGTCGCCGCCTGGGTCGACCGCCTGCGTGGCCAGATCTCGCGCTTCCTCGACTTCGAGGGCGAGTACGCGGCCCGCATGGTCAACAACCTGGACTGGACGTCCGGCATGTCGGCGATCAGCCTGCTCCGCGACGTCGGCAAGTACTTCCGGGTCAACAACATGATCGCCAAGGAGGCCGTCGCCCGACGGCTCAACTCCGACGCCGGCATCAGCTACACCGAGTTCAGCTACCAGATCCTCCAGGGCATGGACTACCTGGAGCTGAACCGCCGCTACGGCTGCGCCCTGCAGACCGGCGGCAGCGACCAGTGGGGCAACCTCACGGCCGGCACCGACCTGATCCGCAAGGCCGAGGGCAAGTCGGTGCACGCCCTCGCCACCCCGCTGATCGTCAAGGCGGACGGCACCAAGTTCGGCAAGACCGAGTCGGGCACGGTCTGGCTCGACCCCGAACTCACCACCCCGTACGCCTTCTACCAGTTCTGGCTGAACGCGGACGACCGGGACGTCCCCACCTTCCTGCGGATCTTCAGCTTCCGCTCGAAGGAGGAGGTCGAGGAGCTGGAACGCGAGAGCGCCGAGCGCCCCGCCGCCCGACTCGCCCAGCGGGCGCTCGCCGAGGAACTCACCACCCTCGTCCACGGCGCCGAGCAGTACGAGCGCGCGGTGGCCGCCTCGAAGGCCCTCTTCGGTCAGGGCGACCTGGCCGACCTGGAGGCGCCGACACTGGCCGCAGCCCTCGCCGAGGTACCCAGGGCCGAGATCACCGAGCTGCTCCCGATCGTCGACCTGCTGGTCGCGACCGGTCTCTCGGCGAGCCGCTCCGCAGCCAGGCGCACGGTGAAGGAGGGCGGGGCCTACCTCAACAACACCAAGGTGACGGACGAGGAGGCGACGCCGGTGGCGGAGGACCTGCTGCACGGCCGCTGGCTGGTGCTGCGGCGGGGCAAGCGCAATCTCGCCGCAGTTGAGCTGACGTCAGAAGGCTGAAAACAGACGCTGTTTGAGCTGCGGCGATGACACCTGGGGGCCGGATCCGGACGGATCCGGCCCCCAGGTGTTTGACGGGGCCCGGGGAGTGGCCTAGTGTTGGACGAGTCGCCTGAACCGGGCGGGTGAGCGGGAAAGCCGATCGGCTGGACCGAACCGACCGGAGCGACCGCCACGATCAGCACAGACCTTCTCTTCATTCGAATCCCATTTCATGGGTGCGTTCCGCGTATTTTTCGGATGCTGAGCGGTGAATTTCGGACTCGTCCGGAACTGCGCTAATGTGGAGGTCGCCGCAGAAAAGCGGACCTGGCCGGCCAGGGTTGGAAAAGCGAAACTCCGGTTAAACGGGGCGGAACGGATCTGATAAGCTGGAAACACGAAAGAACGAAGCGCCCGGAGAGACCGTGAGAGCGGCTCGAAGGAAGTGTCCGTTCCTTGAGAACTCAACAGCGTGCCAAAAGTCAACGCCAGATATGTTGACATCCCCGGCCTGGTTCATTTGAACCGGGTTGGAGATTCCTTTAGTAACAAAACACTAGCGAGGACGCAGTGCGCGGGACTTCCCTATTCCGGGGGTCGCCGCGCCGCTCAACGCGAGTGGCTCGCCGGATTACCGGCAGACATTCACGGAGAGTTTGATCCTGGCTCAGGACGAACGCTGGCGGCGTGCTTAACACATGCAAGTCGAACGGTGAAGCCCTTCGGGGTGGATC
>NZ_JBHUWW010000037.1:0-60972 GCF_042669755.1 Kitasatospora sp. NPDC057223
ATTCTTTTTCCCAAATCCTCAAATCCCGCGCGGGGGGGGGGCCCGCGCACCCCGCCGTTTCACCCGCCACCCCCCCCGCCCGGGCGGCCCCCCCCCCCCCCGGGCCGGTGTCGTCGGTCCGCTTGTCGGACCCGCCCGATAGCCTTCGGGGATCGGACGAGAGGCAGGTGCAGGGTGCGGGTACTCGGTGTGGACCCCGGGCTGACCAGATGCGGCGTGGGGGTGGTCGACGGCGAGCCCGGCCGCCCGCTGCGGATGGCCGGCGTCGGCGTGGTGCGCACCCCGGCCGACGCCGAGATCGGGCCCCGGCTGCTCCTCATCGAGCAGGGCCTGGAAGCCTGGCTGGACGAACACCGGCCCGACATGGTCGCCGTCGAGCGGGTCTTCGCCCAGCACAACGTCCGCACCGTGATGGGCACCGCCCAGGCCAGCGCCGTCGCGATGCTCTGCGCGACCAGACGCGGCATCCCCGTCACGCTGCACACCCCCAGTGAGGTCAAGGCGGCCGTCACCGGCTCGGGCCGGGCCGACAAGGCCCAGGTCACCTCGATGGTCACCCGCCTGCTGCGGCTGGACGCCCCGCCGAAGCCCGCCGACGCCGCCGACGCCCTCGCCCTCGCCATCTGCCACATCTGGCGCGGCGCCGCCGCCGGGCGGATCGCCGCCGCCGTCGCCACCACCACCAGGGCGCAGGCCGCGCTGGCCGAGGCGGTGGCCGCCCAGGCGGCCGCCCGCCAGGCCGCCGGTACCGCCCGTCCCACTGCCCGTCCCGCCGCCCGTCAGGAGTACCGCCGGTGATCGCGTTCGTCCAGGGCCCGGTCACGGCCCTCACCGCCTCCACCGCGGTCGTCGAGGTCGGCGGTGTCGGCCTCGCCCTCCAGTGCACCCCGGCCACGCTCGCCGCGCTGCGCCTCGGCGAGCCGGCCCGGCTCTCCACCTCACTGGTCGTCCGCGAGGACTCCCTGACGCTTTACGGTTTTGTCGACGAGGACGAGCGCGCCACCTTCGAACTCCTCCAGAGCGCCAGCGGCGTCGGCCCCCGGCTCGCCCAGGCGATGCTCGGCGTGCACAGCCCGGACGCGCTGCGCATCGCCGTCGCGGGCGGCGACGAGAAGGCGCTGATGGCCGTGCCGGGCATCGGCAAGCGCGGAGCGCAGAAGCTGCTCCTGGAGTACAAGGACAAGCTCGGCGCCCCGCAGGGCAGCGTCCCCGCGCAGAAGCCGCTCGCCGTCGGCCCGGCACCCTGGAGCGAGCAGCTGCACGCCGCGCTCGTCGGTCTCGGCTACGCCCCGCGCGAGGCGGAGGACGCGGTGGGCGCCGTCACCCCCGAGGCCGAGGCGCAGTCCGTACCGGACATCGGCGCCCTGCTCAAGGCAGCCCTGCGCACCCTCAACCGCACCCGCTGAACCACCCCCGCCGAGCATGGCCGACTACCCCCGAGTGGAGCCCGCCCCGATGAGCCCGTACGACTTCGAACCGGCAGACCGGCTGGTCAGGGCCGGCGCCGACGGTGAGGACCAGGCGGTCGAGGCGGCGCTGCGCCCCAAGTTGCTGGACGAGTTCATCGGGCAGGAGCGGGTCCGCGAGCAGCTGTCGCTGGTGCTGCAGGCCGCCCGCAAGCGCGGCGCCGCGCCGGACCACGTGCTGCTCAGCGGGCCGCCCGGGCTCGGCAAGACCACCCTGTCCATGATCATCGCGGCCGAGTTGAACGCCCCGATCCGGATCACCTCGGGGCCGGCCATCCAGCACGCCGGAGACCTCGCGGCGATCCTCTCCTCGCTCACCGAGGGCGAGGTGCTCTTCCTCGACGAGATCCACCGGATGTCCCGGCCCGCCGAGGAGATGCTCTACATGGCGATGGAGGACTACCGGGTCGACGTGATCGTCGGCAAGGGCCCCGGCGCCACCGCCATCCCGCTGGAGCTGCCG
Source organism: Kitasatospora sp. NPDC057223 (assembly GCF_042669755.1). Classification (NCBI taxonomy): domain Bacteria; kingdom Bacillati; phylum Actinomycetota; class Actinomycetes; order Kitasatosporales; family Streptomycetaceae; genus Kitasatospora; species Kitasatospora sp. NPDC057223. The sequence continues at coordinate 1,930 of NZ_JBHUWW010000037.1, forward strand.
CCGTTCACCCTGGTCGGGGCGACCACCAGGGCCGGCCTGCTGCCCCCGCCGCTGCGCGACCGCTTCGGCTTCACCGGGCACATGGAGTTCTACGCCCCCGCCGAGCTGGAGCGCGTCGTGCACCGCTCGGCCGCCCTGCTGGACGTCGCGATCGACCCGGCCGGCGCCGCCGAGATCGCCGGCCGCTCCCGGGGCACGCCCCGGATCGCCAACCGGCTGCTGCGCCGGGTCCGGGACTACGCGCAGGTGCGGCACGACGGGGTGGTCGACCGGGAGATCGCCGCCCAGGCGCTGAAGGTCTACGAGGTGGACGCCCGCGGGCTGGACCGTCTCGACCGCGCGGTGCTGGACGCCCTGCTGCGGCTGTTCGGCGGCGGGCCGGTCGGTTTGTCGACACTCGCCGTCGCGGTGGGGGAGGAGGCCGAGACCGTCGAGGAGGTCGCCGAGCCGTTCCTCGTCCGCGAGGGCCTGCTGGCCCGCACCCCCCGTGGCCGGATCGCGACCGCCGCCGCCTGGCAGCACCTCGGGCTGACCCCGCCCGCCCACTCGGCGGCCGCGCGCACCGGGGTGCCCGCCCAGTCGGAGCTGTTCCCGGCCGGCGGGGCGGCGGCCGAAGAGTCGTGAGCAATCCGTCCAGGCAGGGGCTCGCCACTTTCGGCGGCAGGATGCGATGCTTGGCGTTGTCCGATCAGTGCGGGTCGCCTAGACTCCGCCGGACCGCCCCTCTCACCTGACGGGCCGACCATCACCACAGGCCGCCCGGCGGTGGCCCGTAAAGGACCCTGGCTGCAGTGAACCTCATCATCCTTCTCCTCCCGATTATTGCGATCGTCCTGATGTTCCGGTCGCAGAAGAAGCGCCAGCAGCAGCAGCAGTCCATGCAGACGTCGCTGGAGCCGGGAGCCGGAGTGCGCACGATCGGCGGCCTGTACGGCCAGGTGAAGGCGGTCAACGCCGAGACCGTCGAGATCGAGATCGCCCCGGGCGTGGTCACCCACTTCACCAAGGGCGCGATCGCTGCGGTTCTGGACCCGCAGGAGTACGACGCGATCATCAACGGCCGCCCCGACGAGGACGAACTCGCCGAGTCGGCCGAGTCCGCCGACGAGGTCGACGCGGCGGAGGACGGCGACCAGCCGCTCTCCCTCACGAAGGACGTCTCGGAGAAGGACGACGCCGAGGGCGGGGCTCCCGCGAGCAAGTAGTACACGGCCGGGCCCAGCCCGCCCGTCCGCGGCACCGTGCCGCGAGCCCACAGGACCTCAGGGCCGTCGCTCCGCCACGTCTTCCCCCGTCCCGCCCCATGCCGGACGGGGGCCCGGCGGGCGGCGGCATGGACAGGGAGAAACGAGCAAGGTGGCAACACCCAAGTCGCGCCCGCGCGACGGTTACCCGGGACGGGCCCTGGCCCTCATCCTGGCGGTCACCGTCGGACTGGTCGCCCTCATGTTCGGGACGGGCAACACCAAGCCCCGCCTCGGGATCGACCTCGCCGGCGGCACCAGCATCACGCTGACCGCCAAGTCGGACGACCCCAAGGCGATCAACAAGTCCAATATGAACATCGCTGTCGCGATCATCCAGAAGCGTGTCAACGCGATGGGTGTCTCCGAGGCCGAGGTGCAGACCGAGGGCGACAAGAACATTGTCGTCAACATCCCCAAGGGCGGGGACAAGGAGTCTGCGGCCGACCAGGTCGGTACGACTGCGAAGCTCTACTTCCGCCCGGTCCTGGCCATTGCTCCCAGTGGCGTGCAGGCCACGGCGCCGACCGCGAGCCCGAGCGCGAGCGGCAGCGCCACCCCGGCCGCCGACGCCAAGGCCGCGTCGCCCAGCGCCACCGCGGCCGCCTCCGCCACTGCCGGTGCCACCGCGAGTGCGAGCGCCAGCAAGGCCGGCCGCGCCCTCGGTGAGGCCCTGACGGCCGACGCCTCGCCGACCGCCTCCGCCTCGGCGGCGGCCACCGACCCGGCGGCCTCGCCCAGTGCGGCCGCCACCGCGCCGTCCGCCGCGGAGCTCTCCGCAGCGCTCACCCAGGGCACCGTCCCGCCGGAGCTCGCGGAGCAGTTCGCCGCGCTGGACTGCTCCGACAGCGCGCAGCGCAAGGACTACCAGAGCCCCGACACCACCAAGCCGACGGTCGCCTGCACCACCGACCCGGAGCAGGGCTACTACAACAAGCTCGCGCTCGGCCCGGTCGGCGTGAACGGCTCGGACATCTCCAAGGCCCAGGCCACCATCGACACCCAGACCGCCAGCGGCTGGCAGGTCCAGCTGCAGTTCAACGACAACGGCGCGAAGGCGTTCGCCACCACCACCGCCCAGCTCGCCACCCAGACCCAGCCGGCCAACCAGTTCGCGGTCGTCCTGGACGGCGGCGTGGTCTCCCACCCGGAGGTCAAGGAGACGATCCCCGGCGGTTCGGCCGTCATCTCGGGCACCTTCTCGCAGAAGGAGGCCCAGGACCTGGCGAACGTGCTGAACTTCGGCGCGCTGCCGCTCAGCTTCGACAAGAGCGACGTCGTCACGGTCTCGCCGTCGCTCGGCTCGGACCAGCTGAAGGCGGGCCTGATCGCCGGCCTGATCGGCATGATCCTGGTGATCCTCTACTCGCTGGTCTACTACCGCGGCCTCGGCCTGGTCTCGATCGCCGGTCTGCTGGTCTCGGCCGCGCTGACCTACTCGATCATGAGCCTGCTGGGCGCCGGGATCGGCTTCGCGCTGAACCTCCCGGCCGTCTGCGGTGCGATCGTCGCGATCGGTATCACCGCGGACTCCTTCATCGTGTACTTCGAGCGCATCCGCGACGAGGTCCGCGACGGCGCGCCGCTGCGCCCGGCCGTCCAGCGCGCCTGGCCGCGCGCCCGGCGCACCATCCTGGTGTCGGACTTCGTGTCGTTCCTCTGCGCCGCGGTCCTCTACCTGGTCTCGGTCGGCAAGGTGCAGGGCTTCGCCTTCACCCTCGGCCTGACCACCGCGCTCGACGTCGTGGTGATCTTCCTGTTCACCAAGCCGATGATCACGCTGCTCGCCCGGAAGAAGTTCTTCTCGGACGGCCACCCGTGGTCCGGCCTGGACCCGAAGCGCCTGGGCGCCCGCCCGCCGATCCGCGGCACCCGTCGCCGGACCTCCTCTCCCGCCGCCACGAAGGAGGCCTGACGTCATGTCACGCTTCTCCAATCTGGGCCACCGGCTCTACCAGGGCGAGGTCAGCTTCGACTTCGTCGGGCGCCGCAAGCTCTGGTACAGCATCTCCGGCGTCATCGTGCTCGTCGCGGCCATCGGCCTGGCCATGGGCCTGCACCTGGGCATCGAGTTCAAGGGCGGCTCGGTCTACACCGTCCAGAAGTCCGGCCTGACCGTCGCCCAGGCGCAGACCGCCATCAACGACGTCACGCACGGTTCGACCGCCCTGGTGCAGTCGACCGACAAGGGCAAGGTCCGGATCCAGATCAGCTCGGAGGTGGAGCAGAGCCCGGACACCATCCGGTCCGGCCTCGCCAAGGAGCTGGGTGTCCCCGTGCAGGACATCGACAGCCAGGTGATCGGCCCCAGCTGGGGTGAGCAGATCTCCCAGAAGGCGCTGCTCGGCCTGGTCATCTTCATGGTGCTGGTCACCATCTACATGGCCATCGCCTTCGAGTGGCGGATGGCGGTGGCCGCCCTGGTCGCCCTCATCCACGACCTCCTGATCACCATCGGCGTCTACGCGCTGGTGGGCCTGGAGGTCACGCCCGGTACGGTGATCGGCTTCCTGACCATCCTCGGTTACTCGCTCTACGACACGGTCGTCGTCTTCGACACCGTGAAGGAGAACACCAAGGGGCTCACCAAGCAGAGCAAGCTCACCTACAGCGAGGCGGCCAACGCGGGCCTCAACCAGACGCTGGTGCGGTCCATCAACACCACCGTGGTCGCCCTGCTGCCGGTTGCCGCGCTGCTGTTCATCGGCGGCGGCCTGCTGGGCGCCGGCACGCTGAACGACATCTCGCTCGCGCTGTTCATCGGCCTCGCGGCCGGTGCCTACTCCTCGATCTGCGTCGCCACCCCGCTGCTCGCGCAGCTCAAGGAGGAGCAGCCCGAGATGAAGGCCCTCGCGAAGCGGGTGGCCCAGCGCCGCGCCTCCGAGGCGAAGGCGGCGGCCGAGGCCGCCGCCGCGGCTCCGGCGGGCGAGGAGTTCGCGGACGAGGACCTGCCTGCGGGTATGGTCGGTCAGCGTGCGCAGGCACCGGGCAAGCCCCGTGCCAAGGGCCGTCCGTCCGGCAAGCGCTGACCCCTCCCACCAGTAAGGACCTCTCGTGACCTCCCCCTCCGACGACCTGGCCGACCTGTTGAAGAGCAGGATCCGGGACGTACCGGACTACCCGAAGCCCGGCGTGCTGTTCAAGGACATCGCGCCGCTGCTCGCCGACGCCGAGGCCTTCGCGGTCCTCACCCGGGCGCTGGCGGACCGCGCGAAGGCGCTCGGGGCGACCAAGGTGGTGGGTCTGGAGGCGCGCGGCTTCGTGCTGGCGGCCCCGGCGGCCTTCGCGGCCGGGCTCGGCTTCGTGCCGATCCGCAAGCAGGGCAAGCTGCCCGGTGACGTCCACGCGCAGTCGTACGACCTGGAGTACGGGTCGGCGACGCTGGAGGTGCAGTGCGACGCCTTCACCCCGGGTGAGCGGGTGCTGGTGGTCGACGACGTGCTGGCGACCGGCGGCACCATCGCGGCCTCGCTGGACCTCGTCCAGCGGGCCGGTGCGGTGCTGGCCGGAGTGGTCGTCCTGATGGAGCTGAGCTTCCTGGACGGCCGCGGGCGGCTGTCGACGCACCTCGGCGGGGCTCCGCTGGAGACGCTCGTCGAGGTCTGACGGGCTCGCGTACAGGCAGGTGAGGGCGGTGGCCGCAGACAGCGGCCACCGCCCTCGGCGCGTCCGCGGCGGCTGCGGCCGGGGACGCGGCGGAACGCCGGCCCGCCGGGCTCGGTACCATGAAGGTTCATCCCCTGTCGCTTGCGCGAGGGGTAGGCCCCGCGCCACGAGGAGTGTCCTTGCCCGACGAGGTTGTGCCCACGGCCGCACCGGCCGCCCCCGGCAGCGAGCCCGAGCCTGCGGGGGCCACTGCGGCGCGCCCGGCCCCGGCCTCCTCGCGGGCGGTGGCGCCCGCGCACCGCCCGACGTCCGCGAGCGGCATGCGGGCCCGGCTGGCCAGGCTCGGCGGGCAGCGCAGCACCGTGCTCAACCCGGTGCTGGAGCCGCTGTTCCGGAGCATCAGGGCGAACGACCCGAAGGCCGACCCGGCCCTGCTGCGCGACATCGAGCGCGCGTACGCGGTGGCCGAGAAGTGGCACCGCGGGCAGAAGCGCAAGAGCGGCGACCCGTACATCACCCACCCGCTGGCCGTCTCCACCATCCTGGCCGAGCTGGGGATGGACGCCGCGACGCTGATGGCCGGCCTGCTGCACGACACGGTGGAGGACACCGACTACGGCCTGGAGACCCTGCGCAAGGACTTCGGCGACTCGGTGGCGCTGCTGGTCGACGGCGTGACCAAGCTCGACCGGGTGAAGTTCGGCGAGGCCGCGCAGGCCGAGACCGTCCGCAAGATGGTCGTGGCGATGGCCAAGGACCCGCGGGTCCTGGTGATCAAGCTCGCCGACCGCCTGCACAACATGCGCACCATGCGCTACCTCAAGCGGGAGAAGCAGGAGGCGAAGGCCCGCGAGACGCTGGAGATCTACGCTCCGCTGGCGCACCGCCTGGGCATGAACACCATCAAGTGGGAGCTGGAGGACCTCGCCTTCGCGATCCTCTACCCCAAGATGTACGACGAGATCGTGCGCCTGGTCGCCGAGCGCGCCCCCAAGCGGGACGAGTACCTGGCCACCGTCATCGACCAGGTGCAGGGCGACCTGCGCGGCGCGCGGATCACCGCCTCCGTCACCGGCCGGCCGAAGCACTACTACTCGGTCTACCAGAAGATGATCGTGCGGGGCCGCGACTTCGCCGAGATCTACGACCTGGTGGGCATCCGGGTCCTGGTCGACACCGTCCGCGACTGCTACGCGGCGCTGGGCACCATCCACGCGCGGTGGAACCCGGTGCCGGGGCGGTTCAAGGACTACATCGCGATGCCCAAGTTCAACATGTACCAGTCGCTGCACACCACGGTGATCGGCCCCGGCGGCAAGCCGGTCGAGCTGCAGATCCGCACCTTCGACATGCACCGCCGGGCCGAGTACGGCATCGCGGCGCACTGGAAGTACAAGCAGCGCGCGGTGGCCGGCGCGTCCAAGGTCCGTACCGACACGCCCTCGCAGGTCCGCAAGGACGACAAGGCCGGGGCCGTCAACGAGATGGCCTGGCTGCGGCAGCTGCTGGACTGGCAGAAGGAGACCGAGGACCCGAGCGAGTTCCTGGAGTCGCTGCGCTTCGACCTCTCCAACAACGAGGTCTTCGTCTTCACGCCCAAGGGCGACGTGATAGCACTGCCGGCGGCCGCGACCCCGGTGGACTTCGCCTTCGCGGTGCACACCGAGGTCGGGTACCGCTGCATAGGAGCCCGGGTCAACGGCCGCCTGGTGCCGCTGGAATCCACCCTGGAGAACGGTGACACCGTCGAGGTGTTCACCTCCAAGGCGGAGAACGCCGGACCGTCCCGGGACTGGCTGGGCTTCGTCAAGTCCCCGCGGGCCCGGAACAAGATCAAGGCGTGGTTCTCCAAGGAGCGCCGCGAGGAGGCCATCGAACAGGGCAAGGACTCCATCGCCCGCGCGATGCGCAAGCAGGGGCTGCCGATCCAGCGGATCCTCACCGGGGACTCGCTGGTCACGCTGGCGCACGAGATGCGCTACCCCGACATCTCCTCGTTGTACGCGGCGATCGGCGAGGGCCACGTCTCGGCCCAGAACATCGTCCAGAAGCTGGTGCAGGCGCTCGGCGGCGAGGAGGGGGCCACCGAGGACCTCGCCGAGACGGCGACCCCGACGCACGACGGCGGCCGCACCGCGCGCCGCCGGGCCAAGGGTGACCCGGGCATCATCGTCAAGGGCGTCGAGGACCTCTGGGTCAAGCTCTCGCGCTGCTGCACCCCGGTGCCCGGCGACCCGATCGTCGGCTTCGTGACCCGTGGCAACGGCGTCTCCGTGCACCGCGCGGACTGCGTCAACGTGGAGTCGCTGAACCAGCAGCCCGAGCGGATGATCGAGGTCGAGTGGGCGGCCACCCAGTCCTCGGTCTTCCTGGTGGCCATCCAGGTCGAGGCGCTGGACCGCTCCCGGCTGCTCTCGGACGTCACCAGGGTGCTGTCCGACCAGCACGTCAACATCCTGTCGGCGGCGGTGCAGACCTCCCGTGACCGGGTGGCGATGAGCCGCTTCACGTTCGAGATGGGCGACCCCAAGCACCTGGGGCACGTGCTCAAGGCCGTCCGCGGCGTCGAGGGCGTCTACGACGTCTACCGGGTGACCTCGGCCCGCAACAAGTAGCGGCACGCGCGTGAAGGGCCCCACCGCCGCGGCGGTGGGGCCCTTCAGGCCGTCAGCGGCAGAGGATCAGCCGCTGAACTCCTCCAGGCTCTTCCGGGCCTGCTCCAGCAGGGTCTGCAGACCCGCCAGCTCGCCCTCCAGCTTGGCCACCCGGGAGGCGTTGCCGGCCGCGCGGGCCTTCTCCAGGTCCGCGTTCAGCTTGTCGGCCTTGCCCTGCAGCAGACCGGCCATGCCGGCCGCCCGCGCGCGGGCCTCCGGGTTGGAGCGCTGCCACTCGGCCTCCTCGGCCTCGCGGATCGCCCGCTCGACCGTGCCGAGCCGCCCGTCCAGCTTCGGCCGGGCGTCACGCGGCACGTGGCCGATCGCCTCCCAGCGCTCGCTGATGTCGCGCAGCGCCGCCTTGGCCGCCCTGAGGTCGCCGATCGGCAGGATGGCCTCGGCCTCGGCCGCCAGCACCTCCTTGAGCTTCTGGTTCTCGACCTGCTCGGCGTCGCGCTCGCTGAACACGGCGGAGCGGGCCTGGAAGAAGACGTCCTGCGCGCCGCGGAACCGCGCCCACAGCTCGTCCTCGATGTCACGCTGGGCGCGCCCCGCGGACTTCCAGCGGGTCATCAGGTCCCGGTAGGCGGCGGCGGTGTCGCCCCACTCGGTGGAACCCGACAGCGCCTCGGCCTCGGCGACCAGCTTCTCCTTGGCCGCGCGGGCCTGGTCGCGCTCGGCGTCCAGGGTCGCGAAGTGCGCCTTGCGGTGCTTGGAGAAGACCGAGCGGGCGTGCGAGAAGCGGTGCCACAGCTCGTCGTCGCTCTTGCGGTCGAGGCGCGGCAGCGCCTTCCAGGTGTCCACCAGGGCGCGCAGCCGGTCGCCGGCCTCCCGCCACTGGGTGGACTCGGCGAGCTGCTCGGCCTCGGCGACCAGCTTGTCCTTGGCCGTCCGGGTCTCGTCCTGCGCCTTGGCGCGGGCGACCTTGCGCTCCTCGCGGCGGGACTCGATGTCGGCGCCCAGCGCGTCCAGGCGCTTGGCCAGCGCGTCCAGGTCGCCGACCGCGTGCGCCTCGACGACCTGCGCCCGCAGGTGCTCCAGGGCCGCCTGGGCGTCCTTGGCGGCCAGGTCGGTGGTCCGTACCCGCTTCTCCAGCAGGCCGATCTCCACGGCGATGCCCTGGTACTTGCGCTCGAAGTAGGCGAGGGCCTCCTCGGGGGAGCCGGCCTGCCAGGAACCGACGACGCGTTCGCCGTCCGCCGTCCTCACATAGACGGTTCCCTGCTCGTCGACACGGCCCCACGGGTCGCTGCTCATAGCGCGTCCTCCACATGACGTCGCGCCCGCGCCGGGGCGGCACGCGTCCGTCGTCCACAGTTGATTGCGGCGGACCGATGAGTCCGCCGTCCCGCCCGTCGTACTGCTGATGCCGAGGATGACGGCCGACGGGTCTGGGCACCCTACACAACGCCAACATAGGCGACCGGGGCAGGTGCTGTCCGCATCCCCGCCCGGGTGAATTCGGACCGGGCGCCGGCCGGCGACGTGGTGGATCAACCCTTCGCGGTGACCACCGAGTTCAGCGTGACGTCGGCCATCGGCGCGCCGTCCGCGCCGCCGTCCAGGGTGCCGCCGGCGGCGATCTTCTCCAGGACGTCCAGGCCACCGGTGATCTTCCCGAACGGGGTGTAGTTCGGGCCGAGCTGGGTGTCCTTGTAGACCAGGAAGAACTGGCTGCCGTTGGTGCCCGCGCCGGCGTTCGCCATCGCCACGGTGCCCGCCGGGTACGTCGCCCCGGTCAGGTTCTCGTCCGCGAACTTGTAGCCGGGGCCGCCCGAACCGGTGCCGGTCGGGTCGCCGCACTGGAGCACGAAGATGCCGTCGGTGGTGAGCCGGTGGCACTTCACGTGGTCGAAGTACTGCTCGCCGGACAGGAAGGCGAAGGAGTTGACGGTGTGCGGCGCCTTGGCGGCGTCCAACGCGATCGTCACCTTGCCGCAGTTGGTGTCCAGGGTCGCGGTGTACGCGGCCTTGGCGTCGACCGTCAGGGCCGGCTCGGCCTGCCACTGCTTGCCGTTCGGCTTGCCGTCGGCCGGCGTCGTGCAGCCGTCCACGGCCTTGCGGACCGCCGGGGTCGTCGCCGCCGCGGTCGGGTCGGCCGCCGTCGGCGCGGCCTGCGCGCCGGTGTCCTTCTTGTCGCCCGAGTCGAAAACGCCGCCGATCAGGGCACCGCCGCCCGCGAGCACGACGACCGCGAGCGCGGCGCCGAGGATGGTGTTGCGGCGCCGGGAGCGCTGCTGGGCCTCTGCCCGGCGCTCGGCCTGACGCTCGTACTTCTCGCGGGCGAGCTGCCGCCGCCGCTGTTCGCTGGTGACCACCGGCCGTGTCTCCTACATATGCGATGCGCTGGACGTTGGGGGATGCTGCCTGCGGATCATCGCACCCATTGGCGGCCAAGTGTAAGGACCCCGCACGTAAGAGCGGGGTGAAGCGGGGCGCCGACGCCGCTATCTGGTTCGCAACCGGTGCCGCGGCGCCGGTAGGCTGCATCAGGACTCGTCCGCAACCGCCACCCGATCGACGACCGACCACAGAGGACTCGCGTGTTCATCGCCGGATTCCCCGCGGGCGCCTGGGGCACCAACTGCTACCTGGTCGCTCCCGCCCCCGGCGAGGAGTGCGTCATCGTCGACCCGGGCCACGAAGCGACCCAGGGCGTCGAGGACCTCATCCGCGAGCACCGGCTCAAGCCGGTCGCGGTCGTCCTCACCCACGGGCACATCGACCACGTGGCCTCCGTGATGCCGATCTGCGGCGCGCGCGGCGTCCCGGCCTGGATCCACCCCGAGGACCGCTACATGCTGGCGGACCCGGAGCGCGCACTCGGCCGCTCGCTCGGACAGCAGCTGATGGGCTCCATCACCGTCGGCGAGCCCGACGAGGTGCACGAGCTCAAGGACGGCAGCGTGCTCGGCCTGGCCGGTCTCCAGCTCACCGTCGACCACGCGCCCGGCCATACCAGGGGGTCGGTGACCTTCAGGACGCCGGCAGCGGCGGAGCTCCCTCCGGTGCTGTTCTCGGGCGACCTGCTCTTCGCCGGCTCCATCGGGCGCACGGACCTCCCGGGCGGCGACAGCGAAGCGATCATGCAGTCGCTGGCCCGGGTCTGCCTGCCCCTCGACGACGCCACCGTGGTGCTCTCCGGCCACGGCACCCAGACCACCATCGGCCGCGAGCGCGCCACCAACCCCTACCTCCAGCAGGCGGCCGGTGCGCAGGGCGCGCCCGGCTTCCCGCGACGAGGAATGTGACGGAAGAGAAGTTGAGCACCTTCACCGCCCCCAAGGGCACCTACGACCTGCTCCCGCCGAGCTCCGCGACCTACCTGGCGATCCGCGAGCGCCTCTCCGCGCCGCTGCGCCGGGCCGGCTACGGCTACATCGAGACGCCCGTCTTCGAGGACGTCAAGCTCTTCTCGCGCGGCGTCGGCGAGTCCACCGACATCGTCTCCAAGGAGATGTACACCCTCACCACCAAGGGCGGCGACGAGCTCGCACTGCGCCCCGAGGGCACCGCCTCGGTCGTCCGGGCCACCCTCCAGGCCAACCTGCACAAGCTCGGCAACCTGCCGGTCAAGCTCTGGTACTCCGGCTCCTTCTACCGCTACGAGCGGGCCCAGAAGGGCCGCTACCGCCAGTTCGCGCAGGTCGGCGCCGAGGCGATCGGCACCGAGGACCCGGCGCTGGACGCCGAGGTGATCATCCTCGCCGACGACGCCTTCCGCTCGCTGGGCCTGCGCGAGTACACGCTGCTGATCAACAGCCTCGGCGACAAGCAGTGCCGCCCGGTGTACCGCGCCGCCCTGGTCGAGTTCCTGGCCGGCCTGGACCTCGACGAGGACACCCGCCGCCGCGCCGGGATCAACCCGCTGCGCGTCCTGGACGACAAGCGCGAGAGCGTGCAGCTCCAGCTGGCCGACGCGCCCAAGCTGCGCGACTACCTCTGCGAGGACTGCAAGGCCTACGACGAGCAGGTGCGCGAGCTGCTCACCGCCGCCGGCGTGGCCTTCACCGACGACCCCAAGCTGGTCCGCGGCCTCGACTACTACACCCGCACCACCTTCGAGTTCGTGCACAACGGCCTCGGCGCGCAGTCCGCGATCGGCGGCGGCGGCCGCTACGACGGCCTCTCCGAGATGCTCGGCGGCCCCGCGCTGCCGTCCGTCGGCTGGGGCCTCGGCGTGGACCGCACCTACCTGGCGCTGGAGGCCGAGGGCATCGCCCTCGACCTGCCCGCCACCACCTCCGTCTACGCCGTCGCGCTCGGCGAGGAGGCCAAGAACGTCCTGTTCGCCAAGGTGACCGAGCTGCGCCGGGCCGGCGTCGCCACCGACCTGGCGTTCGGCGTCAAGGGCATCAAGAACGCCATGAAGTCCGCCGACCGCTCGGGTGCCCGCTGGGCCCTGGTCGCGGGCGACCGCGACCTCGCCGAGGGCGTCGTCCAGCTCAAGGACATGACCACCGGCGAGCAGAACCCCGTCGCCCTGGACGCACTCGTCACCACCCTGAAGGAGAAGCAGCAGTGATCCGCACGCACGACGCGGGCACGCTCCGCGCGGAGCACGCCGGCACCACCATCACCCTGGCCGGCTGGGTCGCCCGCCGCCGCGACCACGGCGGCGTCGCCTTCATCGACCTGCGCGACGCCTCCGGCACCGTGCAGATCGTGGTCCGCGATCTCGACTCCGTGCACGGCCTGCGTGCCGAGTACTGCGTCAAGGTCACCGGCGACGTCCGGGTCCGCCCCGAGGGCAACGAGAACGCCGAGATCCCCACCGGCGCCGTCGAGGTCGTGGTCAGCGCCATCGAGGTGCTCTCCGAGGCCGCCCCGCTGCCCTTCCCGGTCGCCGAGTACGAGCCGGGCACGGTCAACGAGGAGGTCCGCCTGCGGTACCGCTACCTCGACCTGCGCCGCGAGGGCCCGGCCCGCGCGCTGCGGCTGCGCTCCAGGGTGAACAACATCATCCGCCGGGTGATGGAGGACAACGACTACCTCGACATCGAGACGCCGTACCTCACCCGCTCCACCCCCGAGGGCGCCCGCGACTTCCTCGTCCCGGTCCGCCTGCAGCCGGGCCACTGGTACGCCCTGCCGCAGTCGCCGCAGCTGTTCAAGCAGCTGCTGATGGTGGCCGGCATGGAGCGGTACTACCAGATCGCCCGCTGCTTCCGCGACGAGGACTTCCGCGCCGACCGGCAGCCGGAGTTCACCCAGCTGGACATCGAGGCCTCGTTCGTCGACCAGGAGGACATCCTGGCCCTCGGCGAGCAGGTCGTCGGCGCCGTCTGGCGTGACGTGCACGGCTACGAGCTGCCGAACCCGCTGCCCCGGATCACCTACGCGGACGCCATGAACCGCTACGGCTCCGACAAGCCGGACGTCCGCTTCGGCCAGGAACTCACCGACCTCACCGAGTACTTCAAGGGCACCGAGTTCCGGGTCTTCCAGGCCCCGTACGTCGGCGCGGTCGTCATGCCCGGCGGCGCCTCGCAGCCCCGCAAGCAGCTCGACGCCTGGCAGGACTGGGCCAAGGCGCGCGGCGCCCGCGGCCTCGCCTACGTCGTCATCGACGCCGAGACCGGCGAGCTGCGCGGCCCGGTCGCCAAGAACCTGAACGCGGAGCACCTGGCCGGCCTCGCCGCCGCCGCCGGTGCGAAGAACGGCGACGCGATCTTCTTCGCGGCCGGCAGGAAGACCCCGTCCCAGGAGCTGCTGGGCGCCGCCCGGCTGGAGATCGGCCGCCGCTGCGAGCTGATCGACGAGTCGCAGTGGGCCTTCCTCTGGGTCGTCGACTTCCCGATGTTCGAGCCGATCGAGGACGACAAGGGCGAGTTCCAGGGCTGGCACGCCGTCCACCACCCCTTCACCGCCCCGACCGCCGAGTCGCTGGCGACCTTCGACACCGACCCGGGCGCGGCGCTCTCCAACGCGTACGACCTGGTGCTCAACGGCTCGGAGCTGGGCGGCGGTTCGATCCGTATCCACCAGCGCGACGTGCAGAAGCGGGCGTTCGACGCGATCGGCCTCAGCGAGGAGGAGGCCGCCTCGCAGTTCGGCTTCCTGCTGGACGCCTTCAACTACGGCCCGCCGCCGCACGGCGGGGTCGCCTTCGGCCTGGACCGCATCGTCACGCTGCTCGGCGGGTACGACACGATCCGGGACGTCATCGCGTTCCCGAAGACGTCCACCGGCGGTGACCCGCTGACCGGCGCCCCCACGCCGATCACCGTGGCGCAGCGCCGCGAGGCGGGCGTGGACGCACAGCCCAAGGTCCGCGAGGAGGCCAAGCCCAAGGGCGAGACCGAGCAGCAGGCCTGACGTTCGGTCTGATATACCTTCACGGCCCCGGCACGGACACGCGGCGACGCGTCCGGGCCGGGGCCGGTCCACAATGGCGTGCGACAGCGAAGGAGCAGGGATGGCCCTGCGTACGAGAGTTGAGACCCCCGAGGACGCCCCGGCCACCCGGCGGGTGCACATGGCGGCCTTTCCCGGCCCCGACGAGGCCGATCTGGTGGACGCGCTGCGCCGGGACCCGGCCTGGCTCCCCGGACTGTCCGTGGTGGCCGTCACCGGCGCCGGACTCGTGGTCGGACACGCGCTGCTGACCCGGCTTCGGATCGGCGACGGGCAGGGCCTCGCGCTCGCGCCGGTCGCGGTGGCCCCCGAGTGGCAGCGCAAGGGCGTCGGCGAACTGGTCGTCCGGGCCGCGCTGTCGGCGGCCGAGGAGGCGGGGGAGCGGCTGGTCGTCGTCCTCGGCGACCCGGACTACTACGGCAGGTTCGGCTTCGAGCCGGCCGCCGAGCACGAGGTGACCGGCCCGTTCGAGGTGCCGGCCGCGTACTTCCAGACGCTCGCGCTGCCCGGGTACGCCGGTGCGCCGCGCGGGCACTGCCGCTACCCGGCCCCGTTCGACGGGCTCTGAGCGAGGAGCGCGAGGCCCTGTCGGTCAGACCGGGCCCAGCGCGCCCCGGGGGCCGAACTCGACGGTCGCCCGGCAGCTGCGGACGAACGCCGTCATCGCCGGGGTGCACGGCCGCTCGCGCGGCCAGTACAGCCCGACCTGGCTCGGGCTGAGCCCCCGGACGGTGCGGAACACCACACCGGGCCGGGTGCTCAGCCGGCTGATGGTCTGCGGCGAGATGCCGATGCCCTGGCCGCAGGCCACCGCGGCCATCCACTCGTCCGCGTTGTGCGCGACCGCGCCGATCCGTACCGGGCTGCCCTGGCGCTCCGCCGTCGCGAGCCAGTAGTCCCGCCAGTGACCGGCCTCGGCCGGCATCGCCACGAACGGCTCGTCCAGCAGTTCCGTGAAGTCGATCACCGGGCGGCCCGCGAGGCGGTGCCCCACCGACAGCGCGACGCAGCGCTCGTCCGTGCCGAGCAGGCTCACGTCGTACCGCTCCGCCATCCAGTGCGGTGCGTGCCACAGGGCGAGGTCGATCTCGCCGGCGGTGAGGCCGGCCGCCGGGTCGAACCAGCTGTTCTGCCGGATCTCGATCTGCCAGCCGGGCATCCGCCGGGTGAAGTCCGTCACGGTGCGCCGCCCGACCAGGTTGATCGTGCCGCCCTCGAAGCCCACCCGCAGGCTGGCCGCGCCCTGGGCCGCCGCGTCCCGGGTGGCGCGGACCGCGCCCTCCCAGGAGACCAGCAGCTCGGCCGCGTGGGCGGCCAGCGCGTTGCCGGCCGGGGTCGGCGTCATGCCGCTGCGCGAGCGCCGGAACAGGTCCACGCCCAGGCGCTCCTCCAACAGCCGGATCTGCTTGGTCAGGGCGGGCTGGGACACCCGCAGCCGGTCGGCCGCGGCGGTGAGCTGCCCCTCTTCGCAGACGGCCGCGAACGAGCGCAGCAGCCGGGTGTCGATATCCATACCGTCAGGTTATGGAACCGGGAATTGGACCCGTCAGGCAGGTCTGGTCCAAGGTTGACCAGCCGGAGAGGGGGGTCGGCGGCGCCGGGGGATCAGGGGCCGCCGGCACGGTCGCGCGGGGTGCAGGGGGAGTGTGCACCGCGTACACCAGGGGGTGGGCCGGCGTTGGCGGCCGGTGGGGAGCGGCTGCCGGCGCCAGGCCCCCGCCGGGCCACGACCTGCGCCCGCCCGCGATCCGTCCTAGCGTGAGTGCTCATCAGTACGAGCCGGACGGAGGACACCGGGTGGCAGCCAAGGGCAGGGGCGAAGGCGGCGGCAAGGGCAGGGCCAAGCAGCCGCGTCTCGCGAAGGAGCCGTACGAGCGCGAACTCCTGCGCCTGCAGAACGAGCTGGTGAAGCTCCAGGAGTGGGTCCGCACCGAGGGCGCCCGGCTGGTGGTCGTGTTCGAGGGGCGGGACGCGGCCGGCAAGGGCGGGGCCATCAAGAGGGTGACGGAGTACCTGAACCCCCGCATCGCCCGGGTCGCGGCCCTCCCCACCCCGACCGAGCGCCAGCGCACGCAGTGGTACTTCCAGCGTTACGTCGAGCACCTGCCGGCCGCCGGCGAGATCGTGCTCTTCGACCGCAGCTGGTACAACCGGGCCGGCGTGGAGAAGGTCATGGGCTTCTGCACCCAGGAGGAGTACTGGCGGTTCCTGCACCAGTGCCCCACCTTCGAACGGATGCTGATCGAGTCCGGCATCCTGCTGCGCAAGTACTGGTTCTCGGTCAGCGACACCGAGCAGGAGCGCCGCTTCCGGGCCCGGCTGGAGGACCCGATGCGGCGCTGGAAGCTCTCCCCGATGGACACCGAGTCGATCACCCGCTGGGAGGACTACTCGCGCGCCAAGGACGAGATGTTCGTCTACACCGACACCCCGGAATCCCCCTGGAACGTGGTCGAGAGCGAGGACAAGCGCCGGGCCCGGATCAACATGGTCGCCCACCTGCTGTCCACCGTCCCGTACCGCGAGGTGGCACTGCCCCGGGTCGAGCTGCCGCCCCGCCCGCCCTCCCGGGGCTACCAGCGGCCCCCGCGCGACCTGCAGAAGTACGTGCCCGACCACGCGGCGGCGCTGGAGGGCGGCCCCGGCGGCAAGCGGGCGTAGGAGTGTCCGCCGCCTCGCATAGGCTGCCGGTGTGGACGAACCGGACCTCTTCACCGCAGCCGCCGAGGAACGCCAGGCCAAGGAGCCGGGGCGGGCCCCGCTCGCCGTACGGATGCGTCCGCGCACCCTGGACGAGGTGGCCGGCCAGCGCCAGTTGCTCAAGGACGGCTCACCGCTGCGCCGCCTGGTCACCGGCTCGCACGGGCCGGCCGCGACCAGCTCGGTGATCCTCTGGGGGCCGCCCGGCACCGGCAAGACCACCCTGGCGCACGTGATCAGCCAGGCCGTCGAGGGCCGCTTCGTGGAGCTGTCCGCGATCACCGCGGGCGTCAAGGAGGTCCGCGCCGTCATCGAGGGCGCCCGCCGGGCGGTCGGCATGAGCGGCCGGGAGACGGTGCTCTTCCTGGACGAGATCCACCGCTTCTCCAAGGCCCAGCAGGACTCGCTGCTCCCGGCCGTCGAGAACCGCTGGGTCACCCTGATCGCCGCCACCACCGAGAACCCGTACTTCTCGGTGATCTCCCCGCTGCTCTCCCGCTCGCTGCTGCTCACCCTGGAGTCGCTCACCGACGAGGACGTCCGCGCCCTGCTGCACCGCGCGGTGGCCGACGAGCGGGGGCTCGGCGGCGCGGTCGCGCTGACCGCGGAGGCCGAGGACCACCTCGTCCGGCTGGCCGGCGGCGACGCCCGGCGGGCGCTGACCACGCTGGAGGCGGCGGCCGGGGCGGCGCTGGAGAAGGGCGAGGGCGAGATCACCCTGGCGACCACCGAGACGGCGGTGAACCAGGCCGCCGTCCGCTACGACAAGGACGGCGACCAGCACTACGACGTCGCGAGCGCGCTGATCAAGTCGATCCGGGGCAGTGACGTCGACGCGACCCTGCACTACCTGGCCCGGATGATCGAGGCGGGGGAGGACCCGCGCTTCATCGCCCGGCGGCTGATGATCTCCGCCAGCGAGGACATCGGCCTCGCCGACCCGACGGCCCTGCAGACGGCCGTGGCGGCCGCCCAGGCGGTGGCGCTGATCGGCTTCCCGGAGGCGCGGATCATCCTGTCCCAGGCCGCCATCGCGCTCGCCCTGGCGCCGAAGTCCAACGCGGCGTACCTGGCCATCGACGCGGCCCTGGCCGACGTCCGCCAGGGCCTGGCCGGCGCCGTGCCGCCGCACCTGCGGGACGCGCACTACGGCGGCGCCGGCAAGCTCGGCCACGGCCAGGGGTACCAGTACCCGCACGACCTGCCGGGCGCGATCGCCGCCCAGCAGTACGCGCCGGACACCGTGCACGGCCGGGACTACTACCGGCCGACCCGGCACGGCGGCGAGGCCCGCTACGCGGACGTCGTCGAGTGGACCAGGGGCCGCCTGCGGGGCGCCCCGGAGGGTGGCGGGCAGGGCGGTGGGCACAAGGGCGGGTGATCCACGGGTATACTCGCTCGGAGTGCCATGTCCCCGGGACGGCAGCAGGGTCTCCCTGATCTGACCGGCCACACCAGCGGGGCACCGGCCCGAGGCTCCTCAGGGAGCCTCCAGGAGCGTCGCGCACCGTTTCGGTGTCGCGGGCAGCCCACCACCTCAGCGGTCGGTGGGCCACTCGTGTGCAAGCACTTCCGTGCCCGGCTCCGGAGAGCGGCTGATCATCCCCCGGGGTGGTTTTTCTCCGGGTCGCGAGGAGCGACCTCCGTCAACACCTGGTGAAGCCGTAGTCGAAAGCAAGGAAGGTTTGGTTCATGGCGAACCAGAAGCGCCCCAAGATCAAGATTGCCCGTGCCCTGGGCATTCCGCTGACCCCGAAGTCCGTCAAGTACTTCGAGGCCCGCCCGTACCCGCCCGGCCAGCACGGCCGTGGCCGCAAGCAGAACTCGGACTACAAGGTCCGTCTGCTCGAGAAGCAGCGTCTGCGCGCCCAGTACGACCTGAGCGAGAAGCAGATGGCCCGCGCGTTCGACCGCGCGAAGAAGGCCGAGGGCAAGACCGGTGAGGCGCTCGTCGCCGACCTGGAGGTGCGCCTCGACTCGCTGGTGATGCGTTCGGGTATCGCCCGCACCATCTACCAGGCCCGTCAGATGGTCGTCCACGGCCACATCGAGGTCAACGGCGGCAAGGTCAACAAGCCGTCGTACCAGCTGAAGCCGGGCTACGTCGTGACTGTTCGCGACCGTAGCAAGGAGAAGGTCCCGTTCCAGGTCGCCCGTGAGGGTGGCTACGCGGGCGAGGGCCAGACCCCGAAGTACCTCGAGGTCAACCTGAAGGCCCTGGCGTTCCGCCTGGACCGTGCCCCGCAGCGTCGTGAGGTCCCCGTGATCTGCGACGAGCAGCTGGTCGTCGAGTACTACTCGCGCTGACCCGCGAGAGCCGGCTGCCCCGTGCAGCCGGCCGGAGCGAGCCCCCGCCGCCTTTCGAGGCGACGGGGGCTCGTCCCGTTCCCGCCCGGACAGCCGTGGCGGGAGCGGCTGCCACCGGCTCCGGGCACTACGGGTTGCAGGCCGGCGCGGCGGCCGGCGCGCACGGGCTCGGCCGGTGGCCGGGCGGCTGCCCGGACCCGTCGGGGTGCTCGTCCCCGCCGATCGCCCGGCAGACCGCCGCCGCCAGGTCGAGGCCCGCACCGCGCTCGAAGGCCTCCGCGAACTCCTGCTCGGTCAGCCCCGCGCGGGCCCGCGCCTCGCACTCCGCGTGCGCCCCGTTGAACGTGTGCGAGCCGAAGAACGGCTTGCCCACGCCCTGCCAGATCCGGTGCGCCGCGCCCTGCAGCACCCGGGCCTCCAGCAGGTCGCAGTCCTCGCCGGGCCCCTCCGGCTCCGTCTCCAGCAGCGCGATCACCTCCATCCCCAGCACGATCCCGAGCAGGTCGCGGAACAGGAAGTTCAGCCGCACGCACTCGCGCGCGTACGCCCGGGCGAGCCGGACGTCGCCGGCCAGCCACTGCGAGTACGCCATCGCGTAGAGCCCGTACGCGTACGCCCACTGCTCGCCGTGCTCCTCGCACAGCTCGCGGACCCGGCCGATCCACAGCTCGCCGGTCTCGGTGTCGCCCTGGAAGAGATGGGCGATACCGAGCTCGAACATCGCCATCAGGACGTTGCTGTTCAGCTCCCCGAGCGTGTTGTAGAGCCAGAGCGCCTCCTCGAACAGCTCGGCCGCGCGGCCGGGCTCGTCGCCGATCAGCGCGGCGCAGCCCTGCCGGTGCACGGCGTACGCGAGGGCGCGGTCGTCGCCGGTCTCCACGGCCTGGCGGCGGCACTCCTCCAGCGCGGGCCGGGCCCGGTGCAGGTCGCCCTGGAGGGTGGCCATGTAGCCGGTCACCCAGAGCGCCTTCGCGCGGGCCTCGGTGGGCTCCGGCGCCAGGGCGAGCGCGCGGTCCAGCCAGTGCCGCCCCTCGCCGAGGTGGCCGGAGCCGACCCAGTAGAACCAGAGCGTGCCGGCCAGCAGTAGGGCGAGCTGCTCCTCCCCGGGCTCGGCCAGGCAGAACTCCAGCGCCGCCCGGAGGTTGGAGTGGGCGAGCCGGGTGCGCTCGGCGGTCTCCGCCTGCCGGGGGCCGAACCACTCCACCTCGCCCCAGGACGCCACCCCCAGGTACCAGTCGCGGTGCCGGCGCAGCAGCCGCTGCTCGTCGCCGGTGGCGCGCAGCCACTGGGCGCCGTACTCGCGCAGGGTGTCGAGCATCCGGTAGCGGACGCCGAACGGGCCGTCCTCCCGGAGGACCACGGACTTGGCGACGAGGTCGGCGACGACGTCCAGGATGTCGTCGGCCTCGATGCCGTCACCGGCGCAGACGTACTCGGCCGCCTCCAGCTCGAAGCTGCCGGCGAAGACCGAGAGGCGGGCCCAGAGTAAACGTTCCTGCACCGTGCAGAGCTCGTGACTCCAGCCGATGGTCGTCCGCAGGGTCTGATGGCGCGCCGGCGCGTTGCGCGCCCCGCCGGTCAGCAGCCGGAAGCGGTCGTCCAGCCGGGCGGTGATCTGCTCCACCGACAGCGCCCGCAGCCGCCCGGCCGCCAGCTCCACCGCCAGCGGGATGCCGTCCAGCCGACGGCAGAGCTGGGTGATCTCGGCCTCGTTCGACCCGCCGAGGACGAATCCCGGCAGCACCGCCCGGGCCCGGTCCGCGAACAGCACCACCGAGTCGGGGCGCAGGCCGGCGGCGGGCTCCACCGGCAGCGGCGCGACCGGCAGCAGGTGTTCGCCGGCCGACTGCAGCGACTCCCGGCTGGTCGCCAGCACCCGCAGCCCCGGCACCGCCCGCAGCAGCGTGTCGGTCAGCTCCGCGCACGCGGCCACCAGGTGTTCGCAGCCGTCCAGCACCAGCAGCAGGTGCCGGTCGGCCAACTGCTCGACCAGCACGTCGAGCGGCGGACGGGCCGTCGAGTCGGTCAGCCGCAGTGCCTCCAGGACGGCGTGGCCGAGCAGCAGCGCGTCCTGGACCGCGGCGACCTCCACCAGCCAGACCCCGTCCGGGAACTCCCCGGCGGCCCGGGCCGCCGCCTGGACGGCCAGCCGGCTCTTGCCGACCCCGCCCGGCCCGGTGACCGTCACCAGCCGGGCCCCGGCCAGCAGCACCGCCAGCGCGGCGAGCTCCTCCCGGCGGCCGACGAAGCTGGTGACCTCGGCCGGGAGGCGGCCTGGCGCCGTGTCCTGCCGCCCCGTGGGCGCTGACTCCCTGGACAATCCGCTGCTCCCCGCGTCTGTGAGCCGCACGCCCTCCGGTCGGGCGTCCGCGCCGGTCCGCCGTTCCGGCCGGACCGATGGCCCAACGAGGTGACCGGCGGGTGGGTTACGCGCCCCGCTCGCACATCCGAGCGGTCGTGCCGGGGCGGCCCGGCGCGGACGCCCCGGCCGGGATGCCGGCCCCCGGCGCCCCGCTGCCGGGAGGGCCCGCTCCGGGGCCCGCCGGGACGCGCCCCGCCCGGTAACCCGGTCCGGAAACCGCCGACGATCGCGATAGGGTTCCCCTCTGAGGGCTATGCCGTGGGGAAGCAGTAGGGCGAGGGAGCGCGCAAGGTGTCCGTGGGAGAGCTGGCCGGCCTGCTGGTCGCCGTGTTCTGGGCCGTCCTGGTCACGCTGCTCGCGGTCGTCCTGGTCCGGCTCTCCCGCGTGCTGAAGGAGGCCACCGTGCTGGTCTCCGCCGTCACCGAGCAGGCCGTGCCGCTGCTGGTCGACGCCGGCACCGCCGTCCGCAGCGCCAACCAGCAGCTGGAGCGGGTCGACGAGATCACGGCCAACGTGCAGGACGCCGCCGCGAACGCCAACGCGCTGTCCTCCACCGTCGCCGCCACGCTCGGCGGCCCGCTGGTCAAGGTCGCCGCGTTCAGCTACGGCGTCCGCAAGGCCGTCAGCAAGCAGAACGGCACGGCCGCCCTCCCGCAGCAGAGCGAGCGCGAGGCGCTGGCCCGGCTGGTGCGGGCCGAGGTGCGGGCGGCCACCGCCCCCCGCGGCGGCCTGCTGGCCAAGGTCCGGCGCGCGGTGAGGGGCTGACGGCATGGTGCGACGCATCTTCTGGATGGCGGTCGGCGCCGGCGCCACCGTCTGGGCCATGAACAAGGCCAACGAGGCCGTGCGCGGGCTCACCCCCGACAGTCTCTCCGGCACCGCCGCCCGCGGCGCGCTGCACCTGGGTGACGCGGCGAAGCGCTTCGCCGGGGACGTCCGCGCGGGCATGGCCGAGCGCGAGGAGCAGCTGCGCGGGGATCTCGGGCTGGACGGCACCGCCGTGCTGGAGCCGCGCCGGCGGGCGCCACGCGCCGAGCCGCAGTACCGAGCTATCTCGGCGGCGCCCGGCAGCCCGGCCGCCGCCCTGCCTTCGCCCAGCAGTGCCCGCACCACCCCCCGAGCCATCGAACCAACGCCCCGCGCGCCGCTTTCGCGGCGGGGCGGCACCCCGAACCGGAAGGACCAATAATGGAGTCGGCTGAGATCCGCCGCCGCTGGCTGCGCTTCTTCGAGGAGCGCGGACACACCGTCGTTCCGTCGGCGTCCCTGGTCGCCGACGACCCCACCCTGCTGCTGGTCAACGCCGGCATGGTGCCCTTCAAGCCGTACTTCCTGGGCGAGGTCAAGCCCACCTTCACCCGCGCGACCAGCGTGCAGAAGTGCGTCCGGACGCCGGACATCGAAGAGGTCGGCAAGACCACCCGCCACGGCACGTTCTTCCAGATGTGCGGCAACTTCTCCTTCGGCGACTACTTCAAGGAGGGGGCGATCAGCTACGCGTGGGACCTGCTGACCACCTCCGTCGCCGAGGGCGGGTACGGCCTGGAGCCCGAGAAGCTCTGGATCACCGTCTACCAGGACGACGACGAGGCCGAGAAGATCTGGCGCGACAAGATCGGCGTGCCGTCCGAGCGCATCCAGCGCCTGGGCAAGGCCGACAACTTCTGGTCGATGGGCGTCCCCGGCCCCTGCGGCCCGTGCTCGGAGATCAACTACGACCGCGGCCCCGCCTACGGCGAGGAGGGCGGCCCGGCCGTCAACGGCGAGCGCTACATGGAGATCTGGAACCTGGTCTTCATGCAGTTCGAGCGCGGCGCCGGCACCGGCAAGGACGACTTCCCGATCCTGGGCGACCTGCCGAACCAGAACATCGACACCGGCCTCGGCCTGGAGCGGCTGGCGACCATCCTGCAGGGTGTCGACAACCTCTTCGAGATCGACACCACCCGCATGATCCTCGGCCGCGCCGCCGAGCTGACCGGCCACCGCTACGGCGCCGGCGAGAAGACCGACGTCTCGCTGCGCGTGGTCGCCGACCACATCCGCACCTCGGTGATGCTGGTCGCCGACGGCGTGACCCCGGGCAACGAGGGCCGCGGCTACGTGCTGCGCCGCATCCTGCGCCGGGCGATCCGCAACATGCGCCTGCTGGGCGCCACCGAGCCGGTCGCCAAGTCGCTCACCGACGTGACGATCGACGCGATGGGCCCGCAGTACCCGGAGCTGTTCGAGGAGCGCAAGCGGGTCGAGGCCGTCATCGTCGCGGAGGAGGCCTCCTTCCTCCAGACGCTGCGCAGCGGCACCACGATCCTGGACACGGCCGTCGCCGACACCAAGTCGACCGGCTCGACCGTGATCGCCGGTGACAAGGCGTTCCAGCTGCACGACACCTACGGCTTCCCGATCGACCTCACCCTGGAGATGGCCGCCGAGCAGGGCCTCTCGGTGGACGAGGAGGGGTTCCGCAGCCTGATGAAGGAGCAGCGGGACCGCGCCAAGGCGGACGCCCGCGCGAAGAAGCACGGTCACGCGGACGTCTCCGGCTACCGTGCGGTCGCCGACAAGGCGGGTGCCACCGTCTTCACGGGTTACACCGAGTCGCACGGCGAGGCCACCGTGGTCGGCCTGCTGGTCGACGGGGTGCCGGCCCCGGCCGCGCACGAGGGCGACGACATCGAGCTCGTCCTGGACCGTACGCCGTTCTACGCCGAGGGCGGCGGCCAGCTCGCCGACCACGGGCGGATCCGGCTGGACTCCGGCGCGGTCGTCGAGATCCGCGACGTCCAGGCGCCGGTGCCCGGCGTGACGGTGCACAAGGGCCGGGTCGTGGTCGGCGAGGTGCTGGTCGGCGCGTCCGCCTTCACCCAGATCGACCTGGAGCGCCGCCGGGCCATCGCCCGCGCCCACTCCGCGACCCACCTGACCCACCAGGCGCTGCGCGACGCGCTCGGCCCGACGGCCGCCCAGGCCGGTTCGGAGAACGCCCCGGGCCGCTTCCGCTTCGACTTCGGCTCGCCCGCGGCCGTGCCCGGCAGCGTGCTGGTGGACGTCGAGCAGAAGATCAACGAGGTGCTGGTCCGCGAGCTGGACGTCACGGCCGAGGTCATGACGATGGACCAGGCCCGCAAGTCCGGTGCCATCGCGATGTTCGGCGAGAAGTACGGCGACGCCGTGCGCGTCGTCACCATCGGCGACTTCTCCAAGGAGCTGTGCGGCGGTACGCACGTCGGCAACACCGCCCAGCTCGGCCTGGTGAAGCTGCTCGGCGAGTCCTCGATCGGCGCCGGCGTGCGCCGCGTCGAGGCGCTGGTCGGCGTCGACGCGTACAAGTTCCTGGCCCGGGAGCACACCGTGGTCTCGCAGCTCACCGAGCTGGTCAAGGGCCGCCCGGAGGAGCTGCCGGAGAAGATCTCCGGGATGCTCGCCAAGCTCAAGGACGCGGAGAAGGAGATCGAGCGCTTCCGCGCCGAGAAGGTCCTCGCCGCGGCCGCGGGCCTGGCCTCGGCCGCCCAGGACGTGAACGGCGTCTCGGTGGTGGCCGCCCGGGTCGCCGACGGCACCGGCGCCGACGACCTGCGCAAGCTCGTCCTGGACGTCCGGGCCCGGCTCGGCTCGCGCCCGGCCGTGGTCGCCGCCTTCACGGTGGCGAACGACCGCCCGCTGACGGTGATCGCCACCAACGAGGACGCCCGCGCCCGCGGCGTCAAGGCCGGTGAGCTCGTCCGGGTCGCCGCCAAGACCCTCGGCGGCGGCGGTGGCGGCAAGGACGACGTCGCCCAGGGCGGCGGCACCAACCCGGCCGCCGTGGACGAGGCCATCGCCGCGGTGCGCGGCCTGGTCGCGGAGCGCGCCTCCTGATGACCGAGCAGCCTCTGGACGAGCGGCCGGCCTGGCGCCGGGGCCGGCGGATCGCCGTCGACGTCGGCGACGCCCGGATCGGGGTCGCGTCCTGCGACCCCGACGGGATGATCGCCACACCGGTGGAGACCGTTCCGGCCGGGGGCCGCTCGCAGGGGCGGATCGCCGCCATCGTGGAGGAGTACGACGCGGTGGAGGTGATCGTCGGCCTGCCCCGCTCGCTCAGCGGCAAGGAGGGCCCGGCGGCGGCCAAGGTCCGGCTGTACGCCGGGCAGTTGGCGGTGAAGCTCGCGCCGGTGCCCGTCCGGCTGGTCGACGAGCGGATGTCCACGGTCACCGCGACCCACGGGCTGCGCGCCTCCGGCGTGAAGGCGAAGAAGGGCCGCTCGGTCGTCGACCAGGCGGCCGCCGTGGTGATCCTGCAGAGCGCCCTTGAGGCCGAACGGGTGAGCGGCAGGCCGCCCGGTGAGAGCGTCGAACCGGTCATCTGATCGGTTTGGTCTAGCGTCCCTGACGAGGGGCCCGTGCGGACGCGTCCGCACGGGCCCCTCGATCCTTTCCCCGCGCGTCCGGGCCCGTCCGGGCCTGGGCGGGCACCGCCGGGACAGCCGAGGGGCAGCCGCCATGACCGACCAGGAGTTCACCCCCGGGCTGACCCCCGGGCACCTGGGCGCACCGCCGACCGAACCCGAGGGCCGTCCGCCCGGCCAGGGCCCCGCCCACGAGCCCCCGGACCCGGACAGGATCCGGACCGGGCTCGCCTGCGGGCTGACGGCGCTGGCGCTGGTCGCCGTGTTCGGCGGCGCCGCGCTGGCCGGCTACTCCTGGTGGCAGGGCCAGAGCACGCCGCCCGCCGCCGACTACGCGGGCAGCGGCACCGACCTGGTCGAGATCTCCGTCCCGCAGGGGGCCGGTCTGAGCCAGATCGCCAACTCGCTGGTGCGCAAGGGGGTGGTGGCCAGCTCCCGGGCGTTCACCGGCGCCGCCGCCGGCAACACGGCGGCCGGGCGGATCCAGCCCGGCACGTACACCCTGCACCTGAAGATGTCGGCCGCCTCGGCGCTGGCCGTCCTGGTCGACCCGGCGAACGCGAACGGCCTGACCATTCCGGAGGGCTGGCGCGGCAGCCAGGTGTACGCGGCGATCGACGACAAGCTGAAGCTGCCGAAGGGCACCGCCCAGCAGACCGCGCAGGACCAGGCCGGCGAGCTGGGCCTGCCGGAGTTCGCCAAGGGCAGCCCCGAGGGGTACCTCTTCCCCGCCACCTACAGCGTCACCGGTGAGACCACCGCGACCGACCTGCTCAAGGAGATGGTCGAGCAGGCCGGCAAGGACTTCGCGAGCGACGACATCGAGACCGTCGCCACCAACCTGGGCCAGACGCCGTACGGGGTGCTGACCGTCGCCAGCCTCGTCCAGGGCGAGGCCGACAACTCCGAGGACATGGCCCGGGTCGCCAGGGTGATCTACAACCGGCTGGCCCAGAAGATGCCGCTCCAGCTCGACTCGACCATCAACTACGCACTCGGCCGCAGCACGCTCGACACCACGGTCACGGACACCCGGCTCGACTCCCCCTACAACACCTACCTGCACCCGGGCCTGCCGCCGACGCCGATCTCCAACCCCGGCCGGCAGGCGCTCCGGGCGGCCATGGAGCCGGCCCAGGGGGACTGGCTCTACTTCGTCACGGTCAAGCCGGGCGACACCCGCTTCACCGACAGTCTGGAGCAACACGGCCGCAACGTCGCGGAGTTCAATGCGATCCGGGCCGCGCAGGGCAGTGCCTCGCCGACCGCCCCGCCGAGCACCGGGAAGCGCTGAGCAGGCCGCCACCCCGCCGATCGGTCGCCTGCGGTACGGTAACGTCTCCCTTCAGGCGTTGCGGCTAGCACGCCGGTTCGAGTATTTGCCGGGACGCCGTCCCGGACGGCCGGTCGGATCCGTCGGTCGTCTCCGTCGGCATAAGGGGATCGATGACTGATCTGGGGCGGGGCTACGGCTCCCAGGGCTCTGAACCGTGGCGCCC
This sequence comes from Kitasatospora sp. NPDC057223, assembly GCF_042669755.1. Taxonomy (NCBI): domain Bacteria; kingdom Bacillati; phylum Actinomycetota; class Actinomycetes; order Kitasatosporales; family Streptomycetaceae; genus Kitasatospora; species Kitasatospora sp. NPDC057223. The sequence continues at coordinate 29,047 of NZ_JBHUWW010000037.1, forward strand.
CGGTGACCCGGCGTACGGCGGTCAGCAGCAGCAGCCGGTCCCCGGTCAGCAGGACGGCGGCTGGCAGCAGCCCGACCCGCTTCAGCAGCCCGACCCGTACGGCCAGGGCCAGCAGCAGGCGCAGTACGGCCAGCAGGGCTACCCGCAGCAGGGGCAGCAGCAGGGCGGGTACGTCCAGGGCCAGCAGCAGCCGCAGCAGTACGGCCAGCAGGGCTACCCGCAGTACAACACCCCGCCGCAGCAGCCCCAGCAGGCGCAGTACGGCCAGGGCGGGTACGTCCAGGGCCAGCAGCCCCAGCCGCAGCAGCCCCAGCAGGCGCAGTACGGCCAGCAGGGCTACCCGCAGCAGGGGCAGCAGCAGGGCGGGTACGTCCAGGGCCAGCAGCAGCCGCAGCAGTACGGGCAGCCGCAGCCGAACCCGCAGCAGTACGCCCAGCCCCAGGCCCAGCCGCAGGCCCAGGCGCAGCGGCCCGTCCCGCAGGCCCGGCCGCAGGAGCCCCAGGTGCCCGCGCCGGCCGGCCCCGGTCCGGACGGCATCGACTGGGAGGCCGAGGCCGCCGCGCTGGAGGCCGCCGCCGCCGCACCCGCCGAGGCCGAGCCCGAGCCCGCCCAGGACGACTGGGACGGCTACGAGGACGAGGGCTACGCGCAGGGCCACGAGGAGGACGGCGAGGCCGGATTCCTCGGCGAGGAGGACGACTCCCGCGAGGGCCAGCGCAAGCGCAAGGAGAAGGGCAAGAAGTCCGGCCGGCGCAACGGCGGTGCCTGCCTGCTGGTGGCACTGGTGATGCTCGGCGGCGTCGCCGGGGGCGGCTACTGGGGCTACGGCTTCTACCAGAGCCACTTCGGGCCGCCGCCGGACTACAAGGGCGAGGGCACCGGCACGGTCAACGTGGAGATCAAGCCCGGCTCGCTCGGCCAGATGGGCCTGGCCCTGAAGACGGCGGGCGTGGTGAAGAGCGTCGACGCCTTCACCGCCGCGACCGACAAGGACCCGGTCAAGGCGAAGGGCATCCAGCCCGGCTTCTACACGCTGCACCGGGAGATGTCCGCCGAGGCGGCGATGAAGATCCTGGTCGACTCGGCCGGCGGTGACACGCTGATCCTTCAGGAGGGTCTCAGCGCCGCCGAGATCTACGCCAAGATCGACGACAAGCTGAAGCAGCCGAAGGGCACCACGGCCGGCGTCGCCAAGGCCCAGATCGCCGACCTCGGCCTGCCCGCGTACGCCAACGGCAACCCCGAGGGCTTCCTCTGGCCGGCCCGCTACGCGGTCGGCGAGGGCATGAAGCCGGTCGACCTGCTCAAGCAGATGGTCGCGAAGGCCGGCGAGGAGTACCAGAGCCTGAACCTGGACGCGGCGGCGCAGAAGATCGGCCTCAAGAACGCGTACGAGGTCGTCATCGAGGCGAGCATCCTGCAGAAGGAGGGCAACAACTCGGCGGACTTCGCCAAGATGGCCCGCACCATCCAGAACCGGCTGGCCGACCAGGCCCAGACCCAGCACCGGCTCGGGATGGACACCACGCTGCAGTACTCGCTCGGGCGCAAGGAACTGACCAAGAAGGAAATGGACGACGCGTCCAACAAGTACAACACCTACCTGAACGCGGGCCTGCCGCCGACGCCGATCGCCAACCCCGGCGAGGACGCGATCAAGGCCGTGCTCAACCCGGCGGAGGGCAAGTGGCTGTTCTTCATCGCCATGTCGCCCACCGAGACCCGCTTCGCGGACACCTACGCCGAGCACCTGGTCAACGTGGAGAAGTACTGCACCGACGCCGGCCAGGGCTTCGACAAGGCACGCGGGCACTGCACCACCAAGTAGGGCCGGCCGCCACGAGCAGGACGAAGGAACGTGACGAACAAGCACAGGGCCGCCGTACTCGGCTCGCCGATCGCGCACTCGCTCTCACCCGCACTGCACCGGGCCGCCTTCGCGGCGCTCGGACTGGAGCAATGGAGCTACGGCCGCTTCGAGGTGGACGAGGCCGGGCTGCCCGGCTTCGTCGCCGGACTGGACGAGGCCGAGTGGGCGGGGCTCTCGCTCACCATGCCGCTGAAGCGGGCGATCATGCCGCTGCTCGACGAGGTGAGCGAGACCGCGCTGGCGGTGGACGCCGTCAACACCGTGGTGTTCACGGCGGACGGGCGTCGCACCGGTGACAACACGGACGTCCCCGGCCTGGTGAACGCCCTGCGCGAGCGCGGCATCGACAGCGTCCCGGCCGCCGCCGTGCTCGGCGCCGGTGCGACCGCCTCGTCCGCGCTGGCGGCCCTCGCCCAGATCTGCGAGGGCGAGGTGACGGTCTACGTCCGCAGCCCGGAGCGGGCCCGCGAGATGGCGGCGCTCGGCGAGCGGCTGGGCCTGGACCTGCGGACCGCCGACTGGGAGCGCGGCGCCGAGGCGCTGGAGCGCCCGCTCACCATCTCCACCACCCCGGCGGGCGCCACCGACGCGTTCGCCGCCGGGCTGGCCGCCGAGCCGGGCGCGCTGTTCGACGTGCTCTACCACCCGTGGCCGACCGAACTGGTCGCGGCCTGCGCCGAGCGCGGCGCCACCGTACTGGGCGGGCTCGACCTGCTCGTCCACCAGGCCGTCCTGCAGTGCGAGCGGTTCACCGGTGCCCCCGTCGGCCCGCTCGCCGCGATGCGCGCGGCGGGCGAGGCGGCCCTCGCGGCGGGCTGACCGCCGCCCCGTCCCATCGACATTGGCGATGACGGCTGTCCGTCACCCGGACCGTGCGCCTGACGGCGGCCTCGGCATGAAAGGATCCGGGGGAGAGCGCGGGACCGGTCCGACCAGGTGCCTGCGGTACGAACGCCCGGTCGGTCCGCGCGGTGAACGCTGCGGCCGGTCCGCTGACGAAGGAGCTCCGTTGGGTACGTTGCGCTGGCTGACGGCGGGGGAGTCGCACGGCCCCGCACTCGTGGCGACGCTGGAGGGCCTGCCCGCCGGCGTGCCGGTGACCACGGCGATGGTGGCCGACGCGCTGGCCCGCCGCCGGCTCGGCTACGGCCGCGGCGCCCGGATGAAGTTCGAGCAGGACGAGGTGACGTTCCTCGGTGGCGTCCGGCACGGCCTGACCATGGGCAGCCCGGTGGCCGTCATGGTCGGCAACACCGAGTGGCCCAAGTGGGAGCAGGTCATGTCGGCCGACCCGGTCGACCCCGAGATCCTCGCGGGCCTGGGCCGCAACGAGGCGCTGACCCGCCCCCGGCCCGGCCACGCCGACCTGGCGGGCATGCAGAAGTACTCGATCGACGAGGCCCGGCCGATCCTGGAGCGCGCGAGCGCCCGGGAGACGGCGGCCCGCGTCGCGCTCGGCGCGGTCGCCCGCTCCTACCTGAAGGAGACCTGCGGCATCGAGCTGGTCTCGCACGTGGTCGAGCTGGCCGCGGCCAAGGCCCCGGCCGGCGTGCTGCCGCTGCCCTCCGACGAGGCCCGCCTCGACGAGGACCCGGTGCGCTGCCTGGACGCCGACGCCTCGAAGCGGATGGTCGCCGAGATCGACCAGGCGCACAAGGACGGCGACACGCTCGGCGGCGTCGTCGAGGTGCTGGCCTACGGCCTGCCGCCGGGCCTCGGCTCGCACGTGCACTGGGACCGTCGCCTGGACGCGCGGCTCGCCGCGGCGCTGATGGGCATCCAGGCCATCAAGGGCGTCGAGGTCGGCGACGGCTTCGACCTGGCGCGGATCCCCGGCTCGCAGGCGCACGACGAGATCATCCCGACGCCGGAGGGCGTGAAGCGCGTCACCGGCCGCTCCGGCGGCACCGAGGGCGGCCTGTCGACGGGCGAGCTGCTGCGGGTGCGTGCCGCGATGAAGCCGATCGCGACCGTGCCGCGGGCGCTCCAGACGCTGGACGTGCGGACCGGCGAGCCCGCCAAGGCGCACCACCAGCGCTCCGACGTGTGTGCCGTGCCGGCGGCGGGCATCGTCGCCGAGGCCATGGTGGCGCTCGTCCTCGCGGACGCGGTGAGCGAGAAGTTCGGCGGGGACAACGTCTCCGAGACCCGCCGCAACGTGCAGGGCTACCTCGACAACCTGATCGTCCGATGACCGCACCCGTCGTGGTGCTGGTCGGCCCGCCCGGATCCGGCAAGACCACGGTCGGGCGCGAGCTGGCCGAGCGGCTCGGCGTCGGCTTCCGGGACACGGACGCCGACGTCGAGCAGCGGGCCGGCAAGCCGATCTCGGAGATCTTCATCGACGAGGGCGAGCCGCACTTCCGCGAGCTGGAGGTCCGGGCCGTCCGCGAGGCCGCCGAGGGGCACCCCGGCGTGCTCGCGCTCGGCGGCGGCGCGGTGCTGGCCGACGCCACCCGCGCCGTCCTGGCCGACCTCCCGGTGGTGTTCCTGGAGGTCCCCCTCGGAGACGCCGTGAAGCGCGTCGGCCTGGACGCGCCCCGCCCCCTCCTCGCGGTCAACCCGCGGGCCCGCTGGCGGGAGCTGATGGAGGCCAGGCGGCCGCTCTACCTGGAGGTGGCGACCGCCGTCGTCAGCACCGAGGGGCGCTCCCCGGAGCAGGTCGCCGACGCCGTACTCGAAGCACTGGAGCTAGAGCCGAAATGAACGAGCAGGGGCGCATGACTGACACCGTGACCATCCACGTCGGTGGCAGCGCCGGCCACGACCCGTACGACGTGCTGATCGGGCACCAGCTGCTCGGCGAGCTGAGCAAGCTGATCGGCACCCGGGCGCGGCGCGTCGCGATCATCCACCCGGAGGCGCTGGAGGCCACCGGCGAGGCGATCCGCGAGGACCTCGCCGGCGAGGGCTACGAGGCGATCGCGCTCCAGGTGCCCAACGCCGAGGAGGCCAAGAGCGCCGAGGTCGCCGCGTACTGCTGGTCGGTGCTCGGGCAGACCGGCTTCACCCGCAGCGACGTGATCGTCGGCCTCGGCGGCGGCGCCACCACCGACCTGGCCGGCTTCGTCGCCGCCACCTGGCTGCGCGGGGTGCGCTGGGTCTCGATGCCCACCACGCTGCTCGGCATGGTGGACGCGGCCGTCGGCGGCAAGACCGGCATCAACATCGCCGAGGGCAAGAACATGGTCGGGGCGTTCCACCCGCCGGCCGGTGTCCTCGCCGACCTGGACACCCTGGAGACCGTGCCCAGGCACGACTACGTCTCCGGGCTGGCCGAGGTCATCAAGGCCGGCTTCATCGCCGACCCGGCGATCCTCGACCTGGTCGAGGCCGACCCCGAGGGCGCCAAGTCCCCGGCCGGGCCGCACACCCTGGAGCTCATCCGGCGGGCCATCCAGGTCAAGGCCGATGTGGTCTCCGGCGACCTCAAGGAGGCCGGCCGCCGCGAGATCCTCAACTACGGCCACACCCTCGCGCACGCCATCGAGCGCAACGAGCGCTACAAGTGGCGGCACGGCGCGGCCGTCTCCGTCGGCATGGTCTTCGCCGCCGAACTCGGCCGGCTGGCCGGCCGGCTCGACGACGAGACCGCCGACCGGCACCGCACGGTGCTCGCCTCGGTCGGCCTGCCGCTGACCTACCGCGGCGACGCCTGGCCGAAGCTGCTGGACGCGATGAAGATCGACAAGAAGTCGCGCGGCGACCTGCTGCGCTTCATCGTCCTCGACGGCCTCGCCAGGACCTCCGTCCTGGAGGGCCCCGACCCGTCGCTGCTGGCCGCCGCGTACGCGGAGGTCTCGGCGTGACCCGGGTGCTGGTGCTGAACGGCCCGAACCTCGGCCGCCTCGGCAGCCGCGAGCCCGACGTCTACGGGGCGACCTCGTACGCCGGGCTGGTCGAGCGCTGCACCGTGCTCGGCAAGGAGCTCGGCTTCGAGGTCGAGGTCAAGGAGACCAACTCCGAGCAGCAGATGATCGAGTGGCTGCACTGGGCGGCCGACGAGCGGACCCCGGTGGTGATCAACCCCGGTGCCTTCACGCACTACTCGTACGCGATGCGCGACGCCGCCGCCCAGCGGACGGCGCCGCTCATCGAGGTGCACATCTCCAACCCGTACGCGCGGGAGGAGTTCCGGCACACCTCGGTCATCGCGGCGGTGGCCTCCGGCACCATCGCGGGCTTCGGCCTCGGCTCCTACGAGCTGGCCCTGCGCGCGCTCGCGGAGCAGCTCACCACACGCTGACGCAAGATCAACGGCCCGGCGGCGGACTGTGCCCGCTGCCGGGCCGACGTGTAGTGTCCGGTGTCGGAGACGGTGTCGGGAGGTGACCGTGACGCAGTACGCAGGGGGAGCACAGCTGCCACCCCGCCCGGTGGACCCGCCCGGGCCGTCCGCAGCCGCGGCACCCGCGCCGCAGGTCGCCGAACCGCCCGCCACCGTGCCGATCCCGGTCGTCGTGCCCGCACCGGTGCCGACCGCGACCGTGGCCATCCCGGTCGTCGTGCCCGCCCCGGTACCGGCCGCCGCCCCGCCGGCCGCCCCGGCCGTCGTCGCGGCGCCGCCCGCCGTGGCCGCGCCCGGCCCCGCCGCGTCGCCGCCCCCGTACCCGCACGGCAGCCCCTCGCTGCACCGGCCGGGTGCCGTGACGGCGCCCGCCGCGTCGCCGCCCGCCGCGACCGGGCACTTCCTGCTGCCCTCCGGTTCGCCCGTCCAGCTCCCGGCGCACCCGCCGCAGCCGCACGCCCCCGGCGGCCCGATCGCGGTGCTGCTGATCGGCCCGGCCGGCGCCGGCAAGACCACCGTCGCCCGGCACTGGGCCGAGCGGCGCCCGAGCCCGACCGCGCACATCAGCCTGGACGACGTGCGGGAGTGGGTGCAGTCCGGCTTCGCCAACCCGCAGTCCGGCTGGAACAACGCCTCCGAGGCCCAGTACCGGCTGGCCCGGCGCACCTGCGGCTTCGCGTGTCGCAACTACCTCGCCAACGGCATCTCCTGCATCATCGACGACGCCGTGTTCCCCGACCGGCCGGCCATCGGCCTCGGCGGCTGGAAGCGCCACATCGGCCCCGGCATGATCCCCGTCGTCCTGCTCCCCGGCCTGGACTCCGTCCTCGCCCGCAACGCCCGCCGCAGCGGCAACCGGCGCCTCAGCGACGAGGAGGTGGCCCGGATCCACGGGCGGATGGCCGGCTGGTACAACTCGGGCCTGCCGATCATCGACAACTCCCAGCTGGACGTCGGCGCCACCGCCGCCGCACTGGACCGGGTCATCCTCGCCCGCCTGCTCGGCCACCCCGTGCACTAGATCCGGACCGCCCGCCCTGTCAGTGCCGGCTGGGACACTGGACCCGTCCTGCTGATCCACCGGGGGAGCTGCGCCCGTGCCCGAAGGCCACATCATCCACCGCCTGGCCGCCGAGAACTTCACCGCTTTCGGCAAACGCCCCGTCCGGGTCTCCAGCCCGCAGGGGCGGTTCGCCGCCGACGCCGAGCTGATCGACGGACAGCTGCTGACCGAGGCCGAGGCGACCGGCAAGCACCTGTTCCTCGGCTTCGAGGAGGGCGCCTGGCTGCACATCCACCTCGGCCTGTACGGCGGCTTCACGTTCGCCGAGGGCCCGGCCCCCGCGCCCGTGGGCCTCGTCCGGCTGCGGCTGGAGAACGACGACTCGTACGCCGACCTGCGCGGCCCCACCACCTGCGAGCTGCTCACCGCCGCGGGGAAGGCCGCCGTGCACGCCCGTCTCGGCCCCGACCCGCTGCGCGCGGACGCCGACGCGGGCCTCGCCTGGCGGCGGATCTCGGCCAGCCGCACGACCGTCGCGGCGCTGCTGATGGACCAGAAGGTGCTGGCCGGCGTCGGCAACGTCTACCGCGCCGAGGTGCTCTTCCGGCTCGGCATCAGCCCGCACCGGGCGGGGCGCGACCTCACCCGCGCCGAGTGGGACGCGATCTGGGCCGACCTGGTCGCCCTGATGCACGAGGGCGTCGACGCGGGCCGGATCGACACCGTCCGCCCCGAGCACACCCCCGAGGCGATGGGCCGCCCGCCGCGGGTGGACGACCACGGCGGCGAGGTGTACGTCTACCGGCGGGCCGCGATGCCCTGCCTGGTCTGCGGCACCGCCGTCCGCACCGAGCAGCACGCGGCCCGCAACCTGTTCTGGTGCCCGCGCTGCCAGCAGGCCTGACGGGGGCGGCGCTCCCGGCGGGGGCGCTCAGCCGGTGGCCGAGCCGGGTTCGGTGTGCTCGGCCGCCGTGCAGGGCGCCAGCAGCGCGCCGAGCTGTTCGTCGACGAGCCGGTAGCGCACCACCCGGCCGTCCTTGTCCCCGGCGACCGCGCCGGCCGTCCGCAGCAGCCGCAGGGCCTGCGAGACGGCGGGGTCGCGCATGCCGGTGGCCACGGCGAGGTCGCTGACGGCGAGCGGCCCGGCCCGGTGCAGGGCGAGCAGCAGGGCCAGCCGCCCGGGGTCGGCGAGCAGGGAGAAGCGGTCGGCCCAGGTGCGGACGTGAGCGGTGTCGCCGATCGCCGCGATGGCTTCGCAGACCCGGTGTCCGTCGATGGTCCGGTGGCCCGCGCGCTCGGCCGGTACGAGATGCATGCGTGCCATTGTCGCAGCCCAGGGCATGTGATCCTGGACACCTGCGCAGGTGCGCAGCCTTGCAAGCGTCACCTGACGCCCCGTACGGTGTTGCCCGCCGTGGTGTTCGGGAAGCCGGTGACGGACCTTCAGAGGTCCCAGACCGGCGCGGCCCTCGCCACTGTGATCAGGGAGTCTCCGCACCCTCCCGGCCCCGTCGGGGCCGGGTGGTCACTGGGCGCCGTCGGGCGCCTGGGAAGGCCCGTGCGGAGGAGTTCGGACCCTGTCAGCCAGGAGACCGGCCACGGCATCTCACGAAGTGATCCACGAGGTGCTGGAGCGTGATCCGCAGATGACCCTGCCCGAAATCGAAGCTGCCCCGGTGGCGGCCGCGCCCGCGCTGCCGGCGTTCCGCTGGCGACGCGAGGACACCGTCCGTACGGCCGGGCTGATGGCGGTGATCCTGGCGATGCACGTGGCGGCCTTCGGGACGCTGTTCTTCCTGGTTGCCCCGCACGAGTACGCCGTCGGCACCCAGGTGTTCGGGGTCGGCCTCGGCATCACCGCCTACACGCTCGGCATGCGGCACGCCTTCGACGCCGACCACATCGCGGTGATCGACAACACCACCCGCAAGCTGATGGCGGACGGCAAGCGCCCGGTGTCGGTGGGCTTCTGGTTCGCCCTCGGGCACTCCTCGATGGTGGTCCTGATGGCGGCGCTGGTGGCGGGCGGCGCCCAGCTGGCGAACACGCTGATGGACGAGGACTCGCCGACCCACCAGTGGCTGGGCGTCCTCGGCACGAGCGCCTCCGGTGCGTTCCTGTACCTGATCGGCGCGCTGAACCTGGCCGCGCTGTTCGGCATCCTGCGGGTCTTCCGGGCGATGCGGGCGGGCCGCTACGACGAGGCGGAGCTGGAGGAGCACCTCAACGCGCGCGGCCTGTTCAACCGGGTGCTGAACCGGGCCACCCGTTCGATCACCCGCCCCGGCCAGATGTTCCCGGTCGGGATGGTGCTGGGCCTGGGCTTCGACACCGCGACCGAGGTGACGCTGATGGTGATGGCCGGCAGCGGCGCCGCCGCGGGGCTGCCCTGGTACGCGATCGTCTGCCTGCCGCTGCTGTTCGCGGCCGGGATGAGCCTGTTCGACACGCTGGACGGGACGTTCATGAACTTCGCGTACCAGTGGGCGTTCTCCAACCCGGTGCGCAAGGTGTACTACAACCTGACCATCACCGGCCTGTCGATCGCGGTGGCGTTCATCATCGGCACGATCGAGCTGGTCAGCGTCCTGCACGAGAAGCTGGACCTGACCGACCCGGTGTCCGGCTTCGTCGCCGGCCTGTCGCTCGACAACGTGGGCTATGTGATCGTCGGACTCTTCGTGGTCGTCTGGGCGGCGGCGATCGCGTACTGGCGCCTCGGCAGGATCGAACAGCGCTGGTCGCCGTCCTGACCGGACGCCCGCGCTCAGGCCGCCGCCCCGCTGAGCGGGCCCGCGAAGCCCGGCCGGACAGCCGACGCGTCCGCCCGTCCGGCCTGCTCGGCGGGCGAACCGGCGCCGGGCTCCGTACGCTCGACCCATGTCTGATGCGTACGCGGGCCGGCGGGAGCGTCTGAGGGAACACTGCAGCGCGTCGGGGACGGACGCGGCTCTGATCACCCGGCCGGCGAACGTCCGCTACCTGACCGGCTGCGCCCCCTGCGGGGCGACGCTGCTGCTCACCAGGGAGCGCGCCCTGCTCGCGCTGCCGGACGACCTGCCGCCGGACGACACCGGCGAGCACCTGCTCGGCGAGGACCTCACCCAGCTCCAGGTGACGGCCGGCGCGGACACCGCGCTCGCCGCCGCCGAGGCGGCCGCCCGGCTGCGGGTCGGCGACCTCGCGGTGGAGGAGCACGACCTCACCGTCAGCCGCCACCGCGCGGTCGCGGCCGTCGCCGAGGGCGTGCGGCTGGCGGACGCGCGCCGGGTGGTCGAGCGGATGCGGGTGATCAAGGACGAGCACGAGATCGCCGACCTGCGGATCGCGGCCGAGATCGCCGACCAGGCGCTCAGCGAGCTGCTCGAATCGATCCTGGTCGGGCGCACCGAGCGGCACCTGGCGATGGAGCTGGAGCGCCGCATGATCGACCACGGCGCCGACCGGGCGGCCTTCCCGGTCTCCGTCGGCACCGGCAGCCACTCCGGGCAGGCGAGCCACCAGCCCACCGACCGGCGGGTCGAGGAGGGCGACTTCCTGACCGTCGTCCTCGGCGCCCAGTACCGCGGCTACGGGGTCTCCACCGCCCGCACGTTCGTGATCGGCGCGTCCCCCGCGCCCTGGCAGGTGGAGCTCCACCGGCTGGTGTTCCGCGCCCAGCGGGCCGGCCGCGAGGCGCTCGGGCCGGGTGTCGAGAGCTGCGCGCCGGACGCGGCGGCCCGCGAGATCCTGCAGGCCGCGGGTCACACCGAGGCCTCTCCGCACCCGCTCGGCCACGGCATCGGCCTGGAGATCCGGGAGGCGCCGCGTCTCGGTCCCGCAGACATGGGTAAACTGGACAATCGCGTGCCGGTCACCGTCGGCCCAGGAGTGCATCTCCCGGGCAGGGGCGGGGTCCGGATCGAGGACACGCTCGTGGTGCGCCCCCTCGAAGAGGGCGGGCCCGAGCTGCTCACCATCACCACCAAGGAGCTCCTCGCCCTGTAGTCCCGATGCCGCACTTGTCCTGCGGCGGCCGGGGCCGGGTCGCGTCCCCTTGGTTCCTTGACAGCTATATCCAGGAGTAAGTGCGCCCGTGGCTTCCACGAACGATCTCAAGAACGGCATGGTCCTCAAGCTCGACGGTGGCAAGCTCTGGTCCGTCGTAGAGTTCCAGCACGTCAAGCCCGGCAAGGGCCCGGCCTTCGTGCGCACCAAGCTCAAGGAGGTCCTGAGCGGCAAGGTCGTCGACAAGACCTTCAACGCCGGCACCAAGGTCGAGACCGCCAACGTCGACAAGCGCGGCATGCAGTTCTCGTACAAGGACGGCTCGAACTTCGTGTTCATGGACACGGACACCTACGACCAGGTGACCATCGAGCCCGCCGTCGTCGGTGACGCCTCCAAGTACCTGCTGGAGGGCTTCGACGCCGTCGTCGCCATGTACGAGGGCGCTCCTCTGTACATCGAGCTGCCGGCCTCGGTCGAGCTGCTCATCTCGCACACCGAGCCGGGCGTCCAGGGCGACCGCTCCACCGGTGGCTCCAAGCCGGCCACGCTGGAGACCGGCGCCGAGATCGCCGTCCCGCTCTTCCTCACCACCGGTGAGAAGATCAAGGTCGACACCCGCGACGGCAGCTACCTCGGGCGGGTCAAGTAACCGTGTCGGCCGCACGCAGTAAGGCCCGTACGCGAGCCTTCCAGATCCTCTTCGAGGCGGACCACCGGGACGTCGACCCGCAGCGCGTCCTCGCCGACTGGGTGGCCCGTGCACGGGAGCCCAAGCCGGACGAGGGCACCCCGCAGATCGGCGAGTACACCATGCAGCTGATCGAGGGGTACGCCCAGCACGCCCGTCGCATCGACGAGCTGATCGCCACGTACGCGGTGGGCTGGACGCTCGACCGGATGCCGATCGTGGACCGCAACGTCCTGCGGCTCGGCGCCTACGAGCTGATCTGGGAGGACGGCGTCCCGGACGCGGTCGTCCTGGACGAGGCAGTCGAGATCGCCAAGGAGTTCTCCACGGACGACTCCCCGTCCTTCGTCAACGGCCTGCTGGCGCGGTTCATGGAGCTCAAGCCCACGATCCGCCGCGACTGACGCAGCCGGATGCGAAGCATCCTCCGAAGGCCGCCGGACCACACGGGTCCGGCGGCCTTCGCGTGTTCACGCCGGTGCAGTAGGGTCTTGCTACTGGCAAGTAACACGGATGTCGACCGACCCGGCAGCGGAGGGCGTACCACCCATGACCACGGCGATTCGCAGCGAGTTCGACCAGGGCATCGCCCTGACCCCGCACCCGGACGGGCTCGGCCGCTACGACGGCGAACTCGGGGCGGGCTGGCAGATCGGCGGCGGCGTCAACGGCGGGCTGCTGCTCGCGGTGGCCGGCCACGCGCTCTCGCTGGAGCACCCCGGGCACCCCGACCCGATGTCGATCAGCGGCTACTACCTCTCCGCCTCGCGCCCGGGCCCCGCCACCGTCAGCACCGAGGTGATCCGCCGCGGCCGCAGCCTCTCCACCGGCACCGCCTCCCTCACCCAGACCGGCGAGGACGGCAGGCCCGTCGAGCGGCTGCGCGTCCTCGCCAGTTACGGCGACCTGGCCGCCGCCGAGGGCGAGGTGCACACCAGTGCCCGGCCGCCGCAGCTGCCGCCGCCCGAGCAGTGCATCGGCATGGAGCACGCCCCCAAGGAACTGATCGAGCAGGCCGCCCTGCTGGAGCGCTTCGACCTGCGGCTCGACCCGTCCACCGTCGGCTGGGCCCTCGGGCAGCCGTCGAGGAACGGCCGCATCCAGGGCTGGTTCCGGCTCGCCGACGGCCGTGACCCCGACCCGCTGCTGCTCCTGCTGGTCGCCGACGCGCTGCCGCCGGTCACCTTCGACCTCGGCCTGCCCGGCTGGGCGCCGACCATCGAACTGACCGTCCACCTGCGGGCCAGGCCCGTCCCCGGCTGGCTGCGGGTCAGCCACGCCACCCGCAACCTGGCCGGCGGCTACTTCGAGGAGGACGCCGAGGTGTGGGACGAGTCCGGCCGCCTGGTCGCGCAGTCCCGCCAGCTCGCCCGCGCCCCGCGGCCGGCCTAGCCACTCTGCGCGGCGCGCACCTCACGCGCGGTTACAGGGCTGTGACACATCGTGCGTGTGTGACTCCCGGGGGTGGGGAGGAACAGGAGCAACGGCGCCCCCGCCGCACCCGCCTCCCACCCCCTGGAGCTCCCGATGCCCCGCAACGGCCGCCCCCGCCGCCCCGCACTCCCCTCCTGCCAGGCCCCGGGCTGGGGGCGCCGCCCGCAGGCCGTGCGGGAGCAGGCCCGGCACAGTGAGCAGGCCTTCATCACGGGCATCCTGACCAGCCGTGAGGACTTCGAACGCGCCCGCCCCTGGGGCCTCGCGGACGCGGCCGACTACGACGGCTACCTCGCGGACACCGCCGCGCTGCTGGCCGAGGCCCACCGCACCTTCGAGGTCGTCCGGGCCCGGATGTTCCACCCCGCCGACTTCGAGGACTTCTGCCTGCTGCACCGGCTCGACCCGGCCGAGCCCGCCGCCCGGGACCGCTACCTGGTCAACCCGCCGCTCCAGGCCCAGCTGCTGCCCTACCAGGGCGAGGAGCTCGCCGCCGACTTCGTCCCCCGCCTGGTGCGCGCCCGGGAGAACGGCCTGACGCTGCGCCACATCGAGCTGCTGCTCGACGACGGGCCGGCCGGCGGACACGGCGGCGGCCAGGGCGCCGGCGAGAGTCCGGGACCGGTCCGCGAGGCCTACCAGCGGGGCGCCGAGGTCTTCCGCCGGATGCTGGTCGGTGCGGGCTTCGGGGTGTACGAGTTCCGCTGCACGGTCGACGCGCCGGGCGGCCGGCTGGAGGCCGCGGCCCGCATCCTGCACTGGGAGGACGGGGTGGTGCGGATCAACGACGAGGATCTCGACCTGGTCTGCGCCGTGCTCTGCGCGGGCCTCGCCCGGGAGCTGCCGGGGGCGGCGCTGTTGTACGGCTCGCAGGGTTCGGCGGCGGCCTGCGGGGAGTACCGGGAGGCGGCCTGGGCCTGGCGGAGCGGCGGACAGGACTGGACGCCCGCGCCGGGCGGGGCGCTGCTGTCGGGGATCGACGCGCAGCCGGGCTTCAGCCTCGGCACGGTGTGCTGAGCCCCGGGGTTCCGAGGGCGGCCCGGCATGCCGACGGCGCGGGACCCTGGGAGACCAAGGGTGCCGCGCCGTGACGATTCTGCAGGTGGGGAGCGGTCAGCTCGCGTCCTCCTCGCGCACCGCACGGCGCGCGTCGGGGTTCAGCACGCCCCAGGAGATCAGCTGCTCGGTGAGGATCGACGGCGACTGGTCGTAGATCACGGCCAGCGTGCGCAGGTCGTCCTGGCGGATCGACAGCACCTTGCCGTTGTAGTCCCCGCGCTGGCTCTGGATGGTCGCCGCGTAGCGCTGCAGCGGTCCGGCCTTCTCGGACGGCACCTGGGTCAGCCGCTCCAGGTCGAGCACCAGGCGCGGCGGCGGCTCGGCCGCGCCGCCGGGCGTACCGCCGGGCAGCAGCTCCTGCACCGGGACACCGTAGAACTCCGCCAGCTCGGCCAGCCGCTGCACGGTGACCGCACGGTCGCCACGCTCGTACGAGCCGACGACGACTGCCTTCCAGCGCCCCTGGGACTTCTCCTCGACACCGTGCAGGGAGAGCCCCTGCTGGGTGCGGATCGCTCGGAGCTTGCCCCCGAGTTGCTTCGCGTAGTCGCTGGACATTGATCTCCCCGGACGAGATTGCTTCGCGCGAGACTGCTCGCGTTGAGTGGTGAGCCACGACCGGCTGACGGCCGTAAGGCCGACGGCTGTGCGACACGCCCTACCGGTGGGTTCGACGTGCGTCCCGTAACTCACTGTGAGGTTACGTAGAGTGAGGTAGCTGCGTCAAGCCGAATGGGGCAGTCGTGCGAATGGCCCGCGTCGGCGGCATGAACCGCGCCGGTGCGGGCTGGTTGACCTGCGATGTCACAAAGCGGAACGAACCACCCCCGGATAGTCTCCCCGTCAGTGACCGAACTGCACGCTGATAGGATGACCGAGGCTTCCGCCGCGCCGGGGGAGCCGCTACCAGACATCCTTTAAGGCCCGTCCTGTGAGGCGGGGAAGGAGGTCGGCTTCGGCATGACCACTGCAAAAGACGCATCATCCGCTCCGCGCCCGCCGCACCAGGTGCTCGACGGCACCGACATCGCCCGGGTCGTCACCCGCATCGCCCACGAGATCGTGGAGCGTGCCAAGGGTGCCGAGGACGTCGTCCTGCTCGGCATCCACACCCGCGGTGTCCACCTCGCCCGCCGGCTGCACGCGAAGCTCACCCAGATCACCGGGCGCGAGATCCCGCTCGGCACCCTGGACATCACGATGTACCGGGACGACCTGCGGCTGAAGCCCGCCCGCGCCCTGGAGCACACCGAGATCCCGCCCGGCGGCATCGACGGCAAGCTCGTCATCCTGGTCGACGACGTGCTCTTCTCCGGCCGCACCATCCGCGCCGCGCTCGACGCGCTCGGCGACATCGGCCGCCCCCGCGCCGTCCAGCTGGCCGTCCTGGTCGACCGGGGCCACCGCGAGCTGCCGATCCGCGCCGACTACGTGGGCAAGAACCTGCCCACCTCGCTGCGCGAGGCCGTCCAGGTGCGGCTCGCCGACACCGACGGGCTGGACGCCGTGCTGGTGGGGGACCGCGACTACGCGGCCCGCTCCTCGCAGGCCCTCGCAGCCCAGACGTCCGCCGACCAGACGTCCGCCGACCAGCACCTCCCGGAGTAATCGCGTGAAGCGCCACCTCGTCTCCGCCGCCGACCTCTCCCGTGAGGACGCGCTGCTGATCCTCGACACCGCCGAGGAGATGGCCCAGCTCTCCGGACGCGCCGTCAAGAAGCTGCCCACCCTGCGCGGCCGCACCGTCGTCAACCTCTTCTTCGAGGACTCCACCCGCACCAAGACCTCCTTCGAGGTCGCCGAGAAGCGGCTCTCCGCCGACGTCATCAACTTCTCCGCGAAGGGCTCGTCCGTCTCCAAGGGCGAGAGCCTCAAGGACACCGCGCTGACGCTGCAGGCGATGGGCGCCGACGCGGTGGTCATCCGCCACCACGCCTCCGGCGCGCCCGCTCGGCTCGCGCAGTCCGACTGGCTGCACGGCAGCGTCATCAACGCCGGTGACGGCACCCACGAGCACCCGACCCAGGCCCTGCTCGACGCCTTCACCATGCGCCGCCACCTCAACGCCGGCTCCGGCCGCGACCTGGCCGGCCGCCGGATCACCATCGTCGGCGACATCCTGCACAGCCGGGTGGCCCGCTCCAACGTCCACCTGCTGACCACCCTCGGGGCCCACGTCACCTTCGTCGCCCCGCCGACGCTGGTGCCGATCGGCATCGAGAACTGGCCGTGCGACGTCTCGTACGACCTGGAGAGCGTGCTGCCGAAGACGGACGCGCTGATGATGCTGCGGGTCCAGCGCGAGCGGATGAACGCCGCGTTCTTCCCGACCGAGCGCGAGTACTCCCGCCGCTACGGCCTGGACGGCGCCCGCCTCGCCCGGCTGCCCGAGCACGCCATCGTGATGCACCCCGGCCCGATGGTCCGCGGCATGGAGATCACCGCCGAGGTCGCCGACTCCCCGCGCTGCACCGTGGTCGAGCAGGTCGCCAACGGCGTCTCCGTCCGGATGGCCGTCCTCTACCTCCTGCTCGGCGGTGCCGTCTTCGCCGACGGGGCCACCGACACCGCCCGCACCGACGCGGCCCGCACCGAGGCCGTCCGCACCGACTCCAGTGAGGCCGCCCTGTGAGCGCGCCCAGCGAGGGAACCGACACCATGGTCAGCTACCTGATCCGCAACGCCCAGATCCTCGACGGCAGCGTCCCGCAGGACATCCACGTCGCCGACGGCGTCATCAAGGCGATCGGCGCCGGCCTCGACGTCGAGACCGACATCGACATCGACGCCCACGGCCTGGTCGTCCTGCCCGGCCTCGTCGACCTGCACACCCACCTGCGCGAGCCCGGCCGCGAGGACGCCGAGACCGTGCTGACGGGCACCCAGGCGGCGGCGAAGGGCGGCTTCACCGCCGTCCACGCGATGGCCAACACCTTCCCCGTCGCGGACACCGCCGGCGTGGTCGAGCAGGTCTGGCGGCTCGGGCAGGCCTCCGGCTACTGCGACGTGCAGCCGGTCGGCGCCGTCACCGTCGGCCTGGAGGGCAAGCAGCTCGCCGAGCTCGGTGCGATGCACGACTCCGCGGCGAGCGTCCGGGTCTTCTCCGACGACGGCAAGTGCGTGGACGACGCTGTCATCATGCGCCGCGCCCTGGAGTACGTGAAGGCCTTCGACGGCGTCGTCGCCCAGCACGCCCAGGAGCCCAGGCTCACCGAGGGCGCCCAGATGAACGAGGGCCAGGTCTCCGGCGAGCTCGGCCTCGGCGGCTGGCCGGCCGTCGCCGAGGAGGCGATCATCGCCCGCGACGTGCTGCTCGCCGCGCACGTCGGCTCGCGCCTGCACGTCTGCCACGTCTCCACGGCGGGCTCGGTGGAGATCATCCGCTGGGCCAAGGCCAAGGGCTGGGACGTCACCGCCGAGGTCACCCCGCACCACCTGCTGCTCACCGACGAGCTGGTCCGCAGCTACGACCCGGTGTACAAGGTCAACCCGCCGCTGCGCACCGAGGCGGACGTGCTCGCGCTGCGCAAGGCGCTCGCCGACGGCACCATCGACGCCGTCGCCACCGACCACGCGCCGCACCCGGCCGAGGACAAGGACTGCGAGTGGGCGGTCGCCGCGATGGGCATGGTCGGCCTGGAGACCGCGCTGTCGGTCGTCCAGCAGACCATGGTCGACACCGGCCTGCTGAAGTGGGAGGGCGTCGCCGACCGGATGTCGCACCGCCCCGCGCGGATCGGCCGGCTGAGCGGCCACGGCCGCCCCGTCTCGGTCGGTGAGCCGGCCAACCTGGTGCTCTTCGATCCCGCGTACCGTGGGACCGTGAACCCGGACGACTTCGCCACCCGCAGCCGCAACAGCCCCTACCGAGGCCTGGACCTGCCGGGGCGGGTGCACGCCACCTTCCTGCGCGGTGTCGCCACCGTCCTCGCGGGCGAGCTGGTCGAGGGCGGCGGGCTCGCGTGAGCGGCCCGGCCACCTCGCACCTCGCAACCCTGGCCCAGGGCACGCTGCTCGCCCAGGAGAAGGCCAAGGTCACCAACTGGCCCGGCTACCTCGGCTGGACGGTCGGCCTGCTGGTCCTGATCGGGCTCGTCTACTGGCTGATGCGCCAGGGCTGGAACTGGCGCCGGACCCTGCAGTCCGACCTCGCGGCGCTGCCCGCCGTGCCGGCCTCCGCGGGCCCGGTCATCCTGGAGACCAGCGGCCGCTACCACGGCACCACCACCGCCGGGAACTGGCTGGACCGGGTTGTCGCGCACGGCCTCGGCACCCGCAGCCGCGCCGACCTGACCCTCGGTGAGCACGGCCTGCTGGTGCTGCGCCCGGGTGACGTCGACCTGTGGATCCCGGCGCGGAACCTCACCGGGGCCCGCAAGGACTCCGGCATCGCCGGCAAGGTGGTACCGGCCGGGCTGCTCGTCGTCACCTGGACGAACGAGGGCACCGCGCTGGACTCCGGCTTCCGGGCCGACCACCCCGACGAGCACGCCGCCTGGGTCGAGGCGGTCAACGAACTCGCCACACGTACGACGAAGACGAAGAAGACGGAAGAGGCCGCCCCATGACCGCACCTGCCCCCACCACGCTGCGCTTGAGGCGGGAGCGAGTGCCCGCCGTCCTCGTCCTGGAGGACGGCCGGACGTTCCGAGGCCAGGCCTACGGCGCCGTCGGCGAGACCTTCGGCGAAGCGGTCTTCAACACCGGCATGTCCGGCTACCAGGAGACCCTGACCGACCCCTCGTACCACCGCCAGGTGGTCGTGATGACCTTCCCGCACGTCGGCAACACCGGCGTGAACGACGAGGACCCGGAGTCGAAGCAGATCTGGGTCGCCGGGTTCGTCGTGCGCGACCCCGCCCGCGTCCCGTCCAACTGGCGCTCGCGGCGCTCGCTGGACGACGAGCTGGTCAGCCAGGGCGTGGTCGGCATCAGCGGGATCGACACCCGCGCCCTCACCCGCCACCTGCGCGAGCGCGGCGCGATGCGGGTCGGCATCTTCTCCGGCCCGGCGCTCGCCGACGAGGCCACGCTGCTGGCCCGGGTCGTCCAGGCGCCCGAGATGAAGGGCGCCGACCTCTGCGCCGAGGTCGCCACCACCGAGCCGTACGTCGTCCCGGCCGTCGGTGAGAAGCGCTTCACCGTCGCCGCCGTGGACCTCGGCATCAAGGGGATGACCCCGCAGCGGATGGCGGAGCGCGGCATCGAGGTGCACGTGCTGCCCGCGAACTCGACCGTCGAGGACGTCTACGCGGTGAACCCGGACGGCGTGTTCTTCTCCAACGGCCCCGGCGACCCCGCCACCGCCGACCACCAGGTCGCGGTCATGCAGGGGGTGCTGGAGCGGAAGACCCCGCTGTTCGGCATCTGCTTCGGCAACCAGATCCTCGGCCGCGCGCTGGGCTTCGGCACCTACAAGCTGAAGTACGGCCACCGCGGCATCAACCAGCCCGTCCAGGACCGCACCACCGGCAAGGTGGAGGTCACCGCGCACAACCACGGCTTCGCCGTGAACGCGCCGCTGGACAAGGTCAGCGACACCCCGTACGGGCGCGCCGAGGTCTCCCACGTCTGCCTCAACGACGACGTGGTCGAGGGCCTGCAGTGCCTGGACACCCCCGCTTTCTCGGTGCAGTACCACCCGGAGGCAGCCGCAGGTCCGCACGACGCCGCGTACCTGTTCGATCGCTTTGTCGACTTGATGGCCGGCGCCCCGGCCCGTACCACCGCAGGGAGCTGACCCGTGCCGAAGCGCACTGACATCAAGTCCGTCCTGGTGATCGGCTCCGGCCCGATCGTCATCGGCCAGGCCGCCGAGTTCGACTACTCCGGCACCCAGGCCTGCCGCGTGCTGCGGGCCGAGGGCCTGCGGGTCATCCTGGTCAACTCCAACCCGGCCACGATCATGACCGACCCGGAGATCGCCGACGCCACCTACGTCGAGCCGATCACCCCGGAGTTCGTCGAGAAGATCATCGCCAAGGAGCGCCCCGACGTCCTGCTGCCGACCCTCGGCGGCCAGACCGCGCTGAACACCGCGATCTCGCTGCACGAGAACGGCACGCTCGCCAAGTACGGCGTCGAGCTGATCGGCGCCAACGTCGAGGCGATCCACAAGGGCGAGGACCGCCAGCTCTTCAAGGGCGTCGTCGAGGCCGTGCACGCCAAGATCGGGCACGGCGAGTCCGCCCGCTCGGTGATCTGCCACACGATGGACGAGATCATCGCCGGCGTCGACACCCTCGGCGGCTACCCCGTCGTCGTGCGCCCCTCCTTCACCATGGGCGGCGCCGGCTCCGGCTTCGCCCACGACGAGGAGGACCTGCGCCGGATCGCCGGCCAGGGCCTCGCGCTCTCCCCGACCACCGAGGTGCTCCTGGAGGAGTCCATCCTCGGCTGGAAGGAGTACGAGCTGGAGCTGATGCGCGACCGCAACGACAACGTCGTGGTCGTCTGCTCCATCGAGAACTTCGACCCGATGGGCGTGCACACCGGCGACTCCATCACGGTGGCGCCCTCCATGACGCTCACCGACCGCGAGTACCAGACGCTGCGTGACATCGGCATCGCGATCATCCGCGAGGTCGGCGTCGACACCGGCGGCTGCAACATCCAGTTCGCGATCAACCCGGACGACGGCCGGATCATCGTGATCGAGATGAACCCGCGCGTCTCCCGCTCCTCGGCCCTGGCGTCGAAGGCCACCGGCTTCCCGATCGCCAAGATCGCCGCCAAGCTGGCTGTCGGCTACACGCTCGACGAGATCCCCAACGACATCACCGAGCAGACCCCGGCCTCCTTCGAGCCGGCCCTCGACTACGTCGTGGTGAAGGTCCCGCGCTTCGCCTTCGAGAAGTTCCCGTCGGCCGACGCCACCCTGACCACCACCATGAAGTCCGTCGGCGAGGCGATGGCCATGGGCCGCAACTTCGCCGAGGCGCTGAACAAGGCGCTGCGCTCGCTGGAGAAGAAGGGCTCGCAGTTCTCCTGGGCGGGCGAGACCGGTGACAAGGCGGAGCTGCTGACGAAGGCCCAGGTCCCGACCGACGGCCGGATCAACACCGTCATGGAGGCCATCCGGGCCGGCGCCACCCAGGAGGAGGTGTTCGAGGCCACCAGGATCGACCCGTGGTTCGTCGACCAGCTCTTCCTGCTGGACGAGATCGCCGCCGAGCTGGCCGAGGCCCCCGAGCTCACCCCCGAGCTGCTGCGCCACGCCAAGCGGCACGGCTTCTCCGACCTCCAGGTCGGCGAGATCCGCGGCCTGCGCGCGGACGTCGTGCGCGAGGTGCGGCACGCGCTGGGCATCCGGCCGGTCTACAAGACGGTCGACACCTGCGCCGCCGAGTTCGCCGCGAAGACCCCGTACTTCTACTCGACGTACGACGAGGAGAACGAGGTCGCGCCGCGCACCAAGCCCGCCGTGATCATCCTCGGCTCGGGCCCCAACCGCATCGGCCAGGGCATCGAGTTCGACTACTCCTGCGTGCACGCCTCCTTCGCGCTCTCCGAGGCCGGGTACGAGACCGTCATGGTCAACTGCAACCCGGAGACCGTCTCCACCGACTACGACACCTCCGACCGGCTCTACTTCGAGCCGCTCACCCTGGAGGACGTGCTGGAGATCGTCCACGCCGAGCAGCAGGCCGGGCCGCTGGCCGGCGTCATCGTCCAGCTCGGCGGCCAGACCCCGCTGGGCCTGGCCCAGGCGCTCAAGGACAACGGCGTGCCGATCGTCGGCACCCAGCCCGAGGCGATCGACCTCGCCGAGGAGCGCGGCGCCTTCGGCCGCGTCCTCAAGGAGGCCGGCCTGCCGGCCCCCAAGCACGGCACCGCGTTCTCCTTCGAGGAGGCCAAGGCCATCGCGGACGAGATCGGCTACCCCGTGCTGGCCCGCCCGTCCTACGTGCTCGGCGGCCGCGGCATGGAGATCGTCTACGACGAGCCCTCGCTGGCCTCCTACCTGGAGCGCCACGCCGGCCTGATCTCCGAGCACCCCGTGCTCATCGACCGCTTCCTCGACGACGCGGTGGAGATCGACGTCGACGCGCTCTACGACGGCACCGAGCTGTACCTCGGCGGCGTCATGGAGCACATCGAGGAGGCCGGCATCCACTCCGGCGACTCCGCCTGCGCGCTGCCCCCGATCACCCTCGGCGGCTACGACATCAAGCGCCTGCGGACCTCCACCGAGGGCATCGCCAAGGGCGTCGGCGTCCGCGGCCTGATCAACATCCAGTTCGCGCTCTCCGGCGACATCCTGTACGTCCTGGAGGCCAACCCGCGCGCCTCCCGGACGGTGCCGTTCACCTCCAAGGCGACGGCCGTCCCGCTGGCCAAGGCCGCCGCCCGGATCTCGCTCGGCGCCACCATCGCCGAGCTGCGCGCGGAGGGCATGCTCCCGGCCCACGGCGACGGCGGCACGCTGCCCGCCGACGCGCCGATCTCCGTCAAGGAGGCCGTGATGCCGTGGAGCCGCTTCCGCGACGTGCACGGTCGCGGCGTCGACACCGTGCTCGGCCCGGAGATGCGCTCCACCGGCGAGGTCATGGGCATCGACAAGGTCTTCGGCACGGCGTACGCCAAGTCGCAGGCCGGCGCGTACGGCGCGCTGCCGACCAAGGGCAAGGTCTTCGTCTCGGTCGCCAACCGCGACAAGCGCAACCTGGTCTTCCCGGCCCGCGCGCTGGTCGAGCTCGGCTTCGAGGTGCTCGCCACCTCCGGCACCGCCGAGGTGCTCCAGCGCGGCGGCATCCCCGCCACCGTGGTGCGCAAGCACAGCGACGGCGAGGGCCCGAACGGCGAGCGGACCATCGTCCAGCTGATCCACGACGGTGAGGTCGACCTCATCATCAACACGCCGTACGGCACCGGCGGCCGCCTCGACGGCTACGAGATCCGCACCGCCGCCGTCTCGCGCGGCGTGCCGTGCCTGACCACCGTCCAGGCGATGGGCGCGGCCGTCCAGGGCATCGACGCGCTGACGCGCGACGAGGTCGGGGTCATGTCGCTCCAGGAGCACGCCGAGCTGATCAACGCCGGCCGCAAGTAGCACCACCGCAGTGGGGGGCACCGCAGGCCGGGTGCCCCCCACTTCCATGCCAGGAGGAGCACGCACCTTGTACAAGACCCTGTTCAACCTCGTCTTCCGGAAGATGGACCCGGAGAAGGCCCACCACCTGGCCTTCTTCTGGATCCGGCTGGCGGCCTCCGTC
Organism: Kitasatospora sp. NPDC057223; assembly: GCF_042669755.1. Classification (NCBI taxonomy): domain Bacteria; kingdom Bacillati; phylum Actinomycetota; class Actinomycetes; order Kitasatosporales; family Streptomycetaceae; genus Kitasatospora; species Kitasatospora sp. NPDC057223. The sequence goes on from NZ_JBHUWW010000037.1 coordinate 52,594, forward strand.
CCGGGCCTGCGGCAGCTGGTGCGCCTGGTGCTCGCCCCGCGCGACCGCGCGCTGCGCACCACCGCGCTGGGTCTCGACCTGCCGGGCCCGTTCGGCCTCGCGGCCGGCTTCGACAAGGACGGCCTCGGCATCGACGGCCTGTCGATGCTCGGCTTCGACTACGTCGAGATCGGCACCGTCACCGGTGAGGCGCAGCCCGGCAACCCGGCGCCGCGGCTGTTCCGGCTGGTCGACGACCGTGCGCTGATCAACCGGATGGGCTTCAACAACCACGGCTCGGCCCGGGTCGCGGCCCGCCTTGCGGCCCGCCCGCACACCAGCTCGACGCCGGTGATCGGCATCAACATCGGCAAGACCAAGGTCGTCGAGGAGGCCGACGCGACCGCCGACTACGTCAAGAGCGCCGAGCGCCTGGCCAAGCACGCCGACTACCTGGTGGTGAACGTCAGCTCGCCGAACACCCCCGGGCTGCGCAACCTGCAGGCCGTCCAGCACCTCGGCCCGCTGCTCTGGGACGTCCGCAAGGCCGCCGACGCGGCCACCGCGCACCATGTGCCGCTGCTGGTCAAGATCGCCCCCGACCTGGCCGACGAGGACATCGACGAGATCGCCGACATGGCCCTGCACCTCGGCCTCGACGGCATCATCGCCACCAACACCACGATCGGCCGGGACGGCCTGGTCACGCCCGCCGCGCAGGTCGAGGCGATCGGTCCTGGCGGCCTCTCCGGCGCTCCGCTGAAGGCCCGCTCGCTGGAGGTCCTGCAGCGCCTGCGGGCCCGTACCGAGGGCCGGCTGACCATCGTCTCGGTCGGCGGCATCGAGACCGCCGAGGACGCCTGGCAGCGCATCGTGCACGGGGCCGACCTGGTGCAGGGCTACAGCGCCTTCATCTACGAGGGCCCGTTCTGGATGCGCCGCATGCACAAGGGCCTCTCCGCCCGCCTGCGGGCCGGCGGCTTCGAGTCCCTCGCCGAGGCCGTCGGCAGCGCGAAGGCGAACTGACCGACCGCCGGCCGGCGGGAACCCGTGTGCGGACGAAATGACAGAGGCCGCCCGCTTTTGGGAGAGTTCAGACGCCGGCCCACCGCCCACACCGTGCCACCCCGGCCTTTGCCCGGGGTGGCCGAAAGGTCCCGCATGGCCCACCCGCTCAAGACCCGCGCCGAGGTGCTCTCCCGCACCGCCGAGGGTGCGTACCACCGCCTGGTGCTGCGCGCCCCCGGCGTCGCCTCCCGGGTCCGGCCGGGCCACTTCGCGACCCTGGCCGTCGGCGGCCCGGAGTCGGCGCTGCTGCTGCGCCGGGCCTTCGCCGTCCACCGGGCGGACCCCGCCGCCGAGACCGTCGAGCTGGTGATCGCCGAGCGCGGCGCGGGCAGCCGGGAGCTCGCCCGCAGCCGGCCCGGCGACGTCCTGGACCTGATCGCGCCGCTCGGCACGCCCTTCCCGCTGCCCGAGGGCCCGGTCAGCGCCCTGCTGGTGGGCGGCGGCTACGGCGGCGCGCCGCTGATCGCGCTCGGCGAGGAGATCAAGCGGCGCGGCGGCCAGATCGGCTTCATCCTCGGCGCGGCCACCGCCGGGCGGCTGTTCGGCGTCGAGCAGGCCAGGGCGCTCACCCCGGACGTCCTGGTGGTCACCGAGGACGGCTCGGCCGGCCTCACCGGCACCGTCACCGGGCCGCTGGCGCAGGCGATCCGGGCGATCGACGCGAGCGTCGTCCACGCCTGCGGCCCGATGCCGATGCTCCGGGCCGTCACCGGCATCGCCCAGGGCCTCGGCGTCCGCTGCTGGACGGCGGTCGAGGAGGCGATGGCCTGCGGCACCGGGATCTGCATGACCTGCGTCCTGCCGGTGGTCGGCGAGGACGGCGTCAGCCGTTTCGTCCGCACCTGCACGGACGGCCCGGTGTTCGACGGCGCGAAGGTCCGCTGGAAGGACATCGGCAGTGTCCCCGCCGACCTGCACGGCGCCCCGGCGACAGGAGAGCACTGATGGAGCCCGCGGACGTCGACCTCAGCGCCCCGCTCGGCGGCCTCACCCTGCCGAACCCGCTCACCACCGCCTCCGGCTGCGCCGGGTACGGGCGGGAGCTGGCCAGGTTCGTCCCGCTGGACGCGCTGGGCACCGTCACCACCAAGACGATCATGCCCACCGCCCGGGCCGGCCGGGCCACCCCCCGGATGGCCGAGACGCCCTCCGGGATGCTCAACGGCATCGGGCTGCAGGGCGCCGGCATCGACGCCTTCGTCGAACAGGAGCTGCCCTGGCTCGCCGAGCGCGGCGCCCGCGTCCTGGTGTCCGTCGCGGGGGAGCGGCTGGAGGACTTCGCGGACCTCGCGGCCCGGCTGACCGGCCGGCCGGGCGTGACCGGCATCGAACTCAACATGTCCTGCCCCAACGCGGCCGGCCGCGGCATGCTCTTCGCCGCCAACCCGGCCACCTCGTACGACGTGGTGCGGGCCGTCCGCGAGGTCGCCGACCCGGCGCTGCCCGTCTACGCCAAGCTCACCCCCGACGTCACCTCGATCACCGAGATCGCCGCCGCCTGCGTGCAGGCCGGCGCCGACGGCCTCTCGATGATCAACACCACCCTCGGGATGGCCATCGACCTGGACACCATGCGCCCCGCCCTCTCCGGTACCACCGGCGGGCTGTCCGGCCCGGCGATCCGCCCGGTCGCCGTGCGCTGCGTCTACCAGGTGCACGCCGCGATGGCCGCCGGGCGGATCCCGCCGGTGCCGATCCTCGGCATGGGAGGCATCCGCACCGGCCGGGACGCCCTGGAGTTCACCCTGGCGGGCGCGAGCGGCCTCGCCGTCGGCACCGCCCTGTTCAACGACCCCGCCGCCCCGCTGCGGATCCTCGGCGAACTGCGGGCCGAACTGGCCGCCCGCGGCTTCGCCAGGTTCACCGACGCGGTGGGCCACGCCCACCGCCCCACCTCCGATCCTGCCCCCACCCCCACCCCCACCTCCATCCCCACTCCCGCCCCTCCCGCTGAAAGGCCGTCATGACCCTCGCCCCCTTCGGAGCCCGCCTGCGCCACGCGCTCGACACCCGCGGCCAGCTGTGCGTCGGCATCGACCCGCACGCCTCCCTGCTCGCCTCCTGGGGCCTGAGCGACGACATCGCGGGCCTGGAGACCTTCAGCCGCACGGTGGTCGAGGCCCTGGCCGACCGGGTCGCCGTCCTCAAGCCGCAGGCCGCCTTCTTCGAGCGCTTCGGCAGCCGGGGCGTCGCCGTCCTGGAGCAGTCCGTCGCGGACGCCCGCGCGGCCGGCGCGCTGGTGCTGATGGACGCCAAGCGCGGCGACATCGGCTCCACCATGGCCGCGTACGCCGACGCCTTCCTGTCGCCGTCCAGCCCGCTGTTCTCGGACGCGGTGACGGTCAGCCCCTACCTGGGCTTCGGCTCGCTGCGCCCCGCGCTGGACCTGGCGCGGGCGAACGGCGCCGGGGTGTTCGCGCTCGCGCTGACCTCCAACCCGGAGGGCGCCGAGGTGCAGCGCGCGACCGGCGCCGGCGGCGAGACGGTCGCGGCCACGGTGCTGCGCCACCTGACGGCCGAGAACCAGGGCGCCGAACCGCTCGGCTCCTTCGGCGCGGTGGTCGGTGCCACGCTGGCCGACGCGGGCGTGGACCTGGCGATCAACGGGCCGCTGCTGGCCCCCGGCATCGGGGCCCAGGGCGCGACCATGGCGGACCTGCCGCGGGTCTTCGGCGGGGCCGTGCGCAACGTGGTGCCGAGCGTCAGCCGGGACGTCCTCAAGCACGGTCCGTCCGTCCCCGCACTGCGGGAGGCGGCGGCCCGCTTCGTCGAGGAGTTCGCCGCCGCCGTGAAGTGAGAGCGGCCTGCCGGCCCGCGGCGGGGCGCCCGGCGGCCCGGTGACCGGTGCCCTCGAACGCGCTGATCGGCGGCCTGCGGAGCGGTGTGAACCGGGGAGTGGGCGCGTCACGTAGAAGTGAGCGCCGTCACACTGGCGTGGGCAGGGGCCGGAATCGCGGCGGTTTTGCCCGGAAAAGTCCTGGTCGGCCTTTGCTGACCAGGACTTTTCGTGTTCTTTTCCTGACGTGGCGCCGCAATCCGGGTAGTGTCCCGCGATAGGTCACCACAGAGCGGCGATTACCGTCGCTCTCGCAGGTCAGAGCCCTTGGGTTCGCCTGTGGCAGGTGACCGGAACGTACCACCGTCATGGCTCATCCCTTCCTTCCACACCCTGAGGTGAACGGCGTGGCTCTTCCGCCCCTTACCCCTGAACAGCGCACCGCCGCGCTCGCCAAGGCCGCCGAGGCTCGGCGGGAGCGCGCCGAGGTGAAGAACCGGCTCAAGCACTCCGGTGCTTCGCTGCACGAGGTGATCAAGGCCGGCAAGGCCGACAACGAGGTCATCGGCAAGATGAAGGTCTCCGCACTGCTGGAGAGCCTGCCGGGTGTCGGCAAGGTTCGCGCAAAGCAGATCATGGAGCGTCTCGGCATCAGCGAGAGCCGCCGCGTTCGCGGCCTCGGCACGAACCAGATCGCCTCGCTGGAGCGGGAGTTCGGCGGCGCCGTCTCCTGAACCCCGAGGGGCGGTCCGTACCGTCCGTGCCCCGTGGTCTCCGGATCCTCCGCGATCCGGGATAATCGGTGCATGAGTGAGCGTCCGCGGCTGACCGTGCTCTCCGGCCCCTCGGGGGTCGGCAAGAGCACGGTCGTCGCTCATATGAGGAAGAAGCACCCCGAGGCCTGGCTCTCGGTGTCGGTCACCACCCGGCACCCGCGGCCCGGCGAGCAGAACGGGATCCACTACTACTTCGTCGACAACGACGAGTTCGACAAGCTGATCGCCAACGGCGAACTGCTGGAGTGGGCCGTCTTCGCCGGCAACCGTTACGGCACCCCGCGCGCGGCGGTGCTGGAGAAGCTCGACGGCGGTGTGCCGGTCCTGCTGGAGATCGATCTGCAGGGCGCCCGCCAGGTGCGGGAGTCGATGCCCGAGGCGCTGCTGATCTTCCTGGCCCCGCCGAGCTGGGACGAGCTGGTCCGCCGGCTCACCGGCCGGGGAACCGAGCCGCAGGACGTGATCGAGAAGCGGCTGGAAGCGGCCAAGATCGAGCTGGCGGCGGAGTCGGAGTTCGACACGACTCTTGTCAACACCTCGGTCGAGCAGGTAGCGGCCGAACTGCTAGCCTTGCTCGGTGTAGCCTGACCCGATTGGTCGTTTCGACCCGATCCGACCCGATCTGATCAGCATCTTGTTCTTTTCCACCCTTTCGGAAGGTCCCAGCATGTCCTCTTCCATGACCGCGCCCGAGGGCATCATCAACCCCCCGATCGACGAGCTGCTCGAGGCCACCGACTCCAAGTACAGCCTGGTGATCTACGCGGCCAAGCGCGCGCGTCAGATCAACGCGTACTACTCCCAGCTCGGTGAGGGCCTCCTGGAGTACGTCGGCCCCCTGGTCGACACCCACGTGCACGAGAAGCCGCTGTCGATCGCGCTCCGCGAGATCAACGCCGGCATGCTGACCGCCGAGGCGATCGAAGCTGCCTGAGCAGCCGACCGCTGCCGCACGGCCGCACTGCACGGGAGGGCCCGCCGGACGCATCCGGCGGGCCCTCCCGCGTGTGAGCCCCGACACAGTGCGGCCGGGATCTGAGGGGCCGTAAGGTGAGCACCGACCCGAGCGGACGGAGAGACAGGCCACATGAACGTGACCACGGACCGGACGAGCGCACCGCGCGTCGTACTCGGCGTCAGCGGTGGCATCGCCGCCTACAAGGCCTGTGAACTACTGCGCCGGCTCAGCGAGTCCGGCCACGAGGTCACCGTCGTGCCGACCGCCGCCGCACTGCACTTCGTCGGCGAGGCGACCTGGGCCGCGCTCTCCGGCCGCCCGGCCGCCGTCGAGACCTGGGAGAGCGTCCACCAGGTGCCGCACGTGCGGATCGGCCAGCAGGCCGACCTCGTCGTGGTCGCGCCCGCCACCGCCGACCTGATGGCGAAGGCCGCCCACGGCCTGGCCGACGACCTGCTCACCAACACGCTGCTCACCGCCCGCTGTCCGGTCGTCTTCGCCCCCGCGATGCACACCGAGATGTGGGAGCACCCCGCCACCCAGGAGAACGTCGCCACGCTGCGCCGCCGCGGCGCGATCGTGCTGGAGCCCGCCGTCGGCCGGCTCACCGGCGTCGACACCGGCAAGGGCCGGCTGCCCGAGCCGTCCGCGATCTTCGAGGCCTGCCGCGCGGTGCTGCGGCGCGGCGCCCTCGCCACCGACCTCGCGGGCCGCCACGTGGTGGTCTCGGCCGGCGGCACCCGCGAGCCGCTCGACCCGGTGCGCTTCCTCGGCAACCGGTCCTCCGGCAAGCAGGGCTACGCGCTCGCCGCGACGGCCGCCGCCCGCGGCGCGCGAGTGACATTGCTCTCGGCCAACGCCGAGCTGCCGGACCCGGCCGGCGTCGACGTGGTGCACGTCTCCACCGCCTTCCAGCTCCGCGAGGCCGCCCTCAAGGCCGCCCAGGACGCGGACGCCGTGGTGATGGCCGCCGCCGTCGCGGACTTCCGCCCCGCCGAGTACGTCACCGGGAAGATCAAGAAGGTGGACGGCGTCGACCCCGCCCCGGTCGTCCTGGTCCGCAACCCCGACATCCTCGCGGAGCTCTCGGCGGACCGCGCCCGGCCCGGCCAGCTGGTGGTCGGCTTCGCCGCCGAGACCGACCAGGTGCTCGCCAACGGCCGTGCCAAGCTGGCCCGGAAGGGCTGTGACCTGCTGGTCGTCAACGAGGTCGGCGAGCGCAAGGGCTTCGGCGCGGACGTCAACGAGGCCGTCGTGCTGGGCGCCGACGGCAGTGAGACGGCCGTCCCCTTCGGGCCGAAGGAGGCCCTGGCGGACGTCGTCTGGGACCTCGTCGCGGCCCGGCTGGCGGGGCCCGTCGGCTGACCGGACGGGGGCACCCGCAGCACTCGGCCGGTTGGCCCCTGCTCCGATCACCGGATGACCGGATTCGGTGAACAACGCCGTCTTTTCTGTCGGACGGAGTGCCCCTCGCCGGTAGCCGACCGTTACACTCCAGGAATCAAGTCTTTCCGGATGTCCCCGGTCCGCCGGGGGCCTTCAGTCAGCAGCCGCTGCAACCCCAGGGAGCGCTGTGTCTCGCCGCCTGTTCACCTCGGAGTCCGTGACCGAGGGACACCCCGACAAGATCGCTGACCAGATCAGCGACACCATCCTGGACGCTCTCCTCAAGGAGGACCCGACCTCCCGGGTCGCCGTGGAGACGCTCATCACCACCGGCCAGGTGCACATCGCCGGTGAGGTGACCACGAAGGCGTACGCGCCGATCGCCCAGCTCGTCCGGGACAAGATCCTCGAAATCGGGTACGACAGCTCGAAGAAGGGCTTCGACGGCGCCTCCTGCGGCGTGTCGGTGTCCATCGGCTCCCAGTCGCCCGACATCGCCCAGGGTGTCGACACCGCCTACGAGGCCCGGGTCGAGGGCGATGACGACGACCTCGACAAGCAGGGCGCGGGCGACCAGGGCCTGATGTTCGGCTACGCCAGCGACGAGACTCCCGAGCTGATGCCGCTGCCGATCACGCTGGCGCACCGCCTCGCGAAGCGCCTCTCCGAGGTCCGCAAGAACGGGACGATCCCGTACCTGCGCCCCGACGGCAAGACCCAGGTCACCATCGAGTACGACGGCGACAAGGCCGTCCGCCTGGACACCGTGGTGGTCTCCTCGCAGCACGCCAGCGACATCGACCTGGACTCGCTGCTCACCCCGGACATCCGCGAGTTCGTCGTGGAGCCGGAGCTGAAGGCCCTCGCCGAGCAGGGCATCAAGCTGGTCACCGAGGGTTACCGCCTGTTGGTCAACCCGACCGGGCGCTTCGAGATCGGCGGCCCGATGGGCGACGCCGGCCTCACCGGCCGCAAGATCATCATCGACACCTACGGCGGCATGGCCCGCCACGGCGGCGGCGCCTTCTCCGGCAAGGACCCGTCCAAGGTCGACCGCTCCGCCGCCTACGCCATGCGCTGGGTCGCGAAGAACATCGTCGCCGCGGGCCTCGCCCGCCGCGCCGAGGTCCAGGTCGCCTACGCCATCGGCAAGGCCGAGCCCGTGGGCCTCTTCGTCGAGACCTTCGGCACCGAGACCGTCCCCGTCGACCGGATCCAGGCAGCCGTGGTGGAGGTCTTCGACCTGCGCCCCGCCGCCATCATCCGCGACCTCGACCTGCTGCGCCCGATCTACTCGCAGACCGCCGCCTACGGCCACTTCGGCCGCGAGCTGCCGGACTTCACCTGGGAGCGCACCGACCGCACCGAGCTGCTGAGGAAGGCCGTCGAGGCCTGATCCGCACCCGCACCGCCAGGCGGCGGCCGCCCCGGACCAC